>JAHJQZ010000073.1 GCA_018818925.1 Alphaproteobacteria bacterium | reverse complement strand
GCCGCCGCCGCCGCCGAATGCGTGCATATCTATTCGCTCGTCCATGACGACCTGCCTGCCATGGACGATGATGACCTTCGCCATGGCGCACCCTCAACACATCGCCAATATGACGAGGCAACGGCCATTCTCGCGGGTGACGCGCTGCTGACGCTCGCCTTCGACATCCTCGCCGGCCCGGAAACGCATGAACGGGCGCGCGTCCGCATCGAGCTTGTGCGACGCCTTGCCCATGCGGCGGGCGCGCATGGCATGGTCGGCGGCCAGATGATCGACCTCGCAAGCGAAGGCCGGGTGCTCGACATGGGCGGCATCACCCGCCTCCAGCAGCTGAAGACGGGCGCTCTCATCGCCTTTTGCTGCGAGGCCGGTGCTGTGCTCGGCCGGGCATCGGTGGAGGCGGACCACGCGCTTCACGCTTATGCACATGACATGGGCCTGGCCTACCAGATCACCGACGACCTTCTCGACGCCGAAGGCAATGCCGAGACGCTCGGAAAGTCAGCCGGAAAGGATGCCGCCGCAGGCAAGGCGACCTTCGTCTCGATTCTGGGGACTGAAAGGGCCCGCGCCCAGGCCCGGATGCTTGCCGACCAGGCGATCCAACACCTTGATTTGTTTGATGAAAGAGCCGATCTTTTGCGTCAGGCTGCGCATTTCGTTATAACGCGCCGCAACTGAGGACGATGGACCGCGCGCCTCTTGGTGCGCTTTGTTCGGGTTCTCCGCTTAAGGGCCAGCTTCTGGCTATATCGGGCCCATGCCGGCCGAGGTGAGTGTTGAGCAGCAATCCAGCTACCCCATTGCTTGACCGGGTGAAAATTCCGGCGGATCTCCGCGCGCTCGCCGAAAGCGAGCTGAGGCAGCTTGCCGATGAGTTGCGCGCCGAAGTGATCGATGCCGTCTCGCAGACCGGCGGCCATCTTGGTGCGGGCCTCGGCGTGGTCGAGCTTACCGTGGCGCTCCACTATGTCTTCAACACGCCGGAAGACCGCATCATCTGGGATGTCGGCCATCAGGCCTATCCGCACAAGATTCTGACCGGCCGCCGCGATCGCATTCGCACGCTCCGCCAGGGCGGTGGGCTTTCCGGCTTCACCAGGCGCGCCGAAAGCGAATACGACCCGTTCGGCGCCGCTCATTCCTCGACCTCGATCTCTTCGGGTCTCGGCATGGCCGTCGCTCGCGACCTCAAGGGCGGGAACAACAACGTCGTCGCTGTGATCGGCGATGGCGCGATGTCCGCCGGCATGGCCTATGAGGCGATGAACAATGCCGGCTCCATGGACAGCCGCCTCATCATCATTCTGAACGACAACGACATGTCGATCGCGCCGCCCGTCGGCGCCATGAGCGCCTATCTCGCGCGCCTCCTTTCCGGCGGCACCTATCGCTCCATGCGCCATCTCGGCAAGCAGCTCGCGAAGCTGCTGCCGAAGCGTCTCGAGGAAAGCGCTCGCCGTGCCGAGGAATATGCACGTGGCATGGCGATGGGCGGCACGCTCTTTGAGGAACTGGGTCTCTATTATGTCGGCCCGATAGACGGGCATAACCTCGATCATTTGCTCCCGGTGCTGAAAAATGTCCGGGACGCTGGCGAGGGGCCGATCCTCGTTCATGTCGTCACGCAGAAAGGCAAGGGCTACGCGCCCGCCGAGGAAGCCGAGGACAAATATCACGGCGTCTCGAAATTCGATGTCGTCACCGGCGCACAGGCAAAGGCCAAGGCGAATGCGCCGAGCTATACCAAGGTCTTCGCCGAAAGTCTGGTCGCACACGCGGAGCAGGACGACAAGATCGTCGCCATCACGGCGGCCATGCCGTCGGGCACCGGCCTCGATCTCTTCGGCGAGCGCTTTCCAGCGCGCACTTTCGATGTCGGCATAGCCGAACAGCACGGCGTGACCTTTGCGGCGGGCCTCGCCGCCGAAGGGTTCAAGCCCTTCACCGCCATCTATTCGACCTTCCTGCAGCGCGCCTACGACCAGGTGGTCCACGACGTAGCGATCCAGCGCCTGCCCGTGCGCTTTGCAATCGACCGCGCGGGTCTCGTCGGCGCGGATGGACCGACCCATGCGGGGTCTTTCGACGTGACCTATCTCGCCTGCCTGCCCGGTTTCGTCGTCATGGCGGCGGCCGACGAGGCGGAGCTGAAGCACATGGTGGCGACAGCCGTCGCCATCGACGACCGGCCGTCCTCGCT
>JAHJQZ010000177.1:0-2500 GCA_018818925.1 Alphaproteobacteria bacterium | reverse complement strand
AACGTGCACCCATCGAAGTCTATTCGACCGATCTCACGACCGATCCGCAAGGACCTCGCCGTCCACGTTTCTCTTTCTTCTTGTCTTCACACTGTCAAAGAACCGACCCCTGTCCCTTGCGGATTCAGGCGTCAAAGAGCAGCATTCTACAACCGGTTGACCCGGCAGTAAATCCTGCCTTGATGAGAAGCCACTGAACAGTGGGGGCCGTAAAGCCCAGCGTCGTCAGTGCCGGCGGGTTATATGACCAGCCCGAGGGACCTGTCAACACCCATTTTGAAGATACCGAAAACTTCTTTTTCTTCAGAGGGTTGGCCCGAAGAGCCGTGCCGCGTGGCACCGCTCCCCGAAGCGCTGGCGGGTTATAGGTGGCGGGGTATGGGGTGTCAACACCTCAAATCGGCATTGTGACGGTTTTTTTTCAGACTCTTTGCCGCGCCCCAAACTGCCAGAAAACTGGGATTTTCGGGCATAAGTTCCGCCGGCCGGCCCCATTCCGGGCGGGCGACACACTATATGGGTGCGCGATCGGTCGGTTTCCAGCCGGCAGGCACCAATTGGCGCGCGAAGCCGCAATGTCTTGCTGTTCCGGAACGGACCGGACAACGCCTCTCCCACGCTCGGCGGCACCTTTCATTGTGGCGAATTGTCCTGACAATCCCGTCTCAATAGAGCCACATTGCCGCCCATCTTGTTGACACTCACAGGCGAAGCAGGGATTGCTTGGCCCAAGGCATCCCCGGGGGAGGACGCGACCAGTGAACGCCATGCAGCGAAGCCGTCATGCCGCACTGCTCAAGGCAGCCGGCTACGAGGACGCTCCGGCGCTCGATCCCAACGCTACCGAGGGCAGCATGCCGGCGGGGCGCGAGCTCTCCCTCAGCTGGCTGGCCGGCGTCGTCATGACCGGACTGACCTCGGTGCTGCTCATGGGCGGCGGCCTTTACGTCTCCTTTCTAGGGCAGGATACTTTTTCGACCGCCGTCGACGCCCTGCCGGCCAGGGCCTCGCTGTCGAGCGGCGAGACCTCGCTGGTCGAGAAGACCAGGCGGATCAAACCGGTCGCGCTGACCCGATCCGAACTCGAAACGGTCGAGGCCGCCATCCGCGAAGAGGTCGAGGGCCGCTCCATCGTCCGCAAGCAGCCGTTTTCGCGGCTGAAGGCCACGCTCGCCACTTCAGCCACCGCGCTGACGGAGAGCATTCCGGCCTACGATCCGGTGGCGCTGCTCAACTCGGCCAGACCGGCGACGGTCACCGACACCGCGCTTGTCTCCACCGAGATCTACGGCGCCAATGTCGAGGGCGAGCTGGAGGTGCGGAACGAGCCCCTGTCGCTCGCCGACGTGCCGGCCAAGCGCATGTCCGACAATCGTGCCAAGGAATTCGCCCGCCAGGCCATTGTCGACCTTTACGGCGAGTCAGGCGAGGCGGCCTATCTCGCCTATGCCTCGGCCGACGTCTCGTTCCGCGATCTCGGCGTTGTCGGCCAGGACAATCTGCCGGGCGTGGTTGAAAACATGACGATCGTGCCCAAGACGACCGCCGCCGACCAGGAGGGCATCGGCCGCTCGGAGCGCATCGTCACCATCAAGCAGGCCGAGCCGCTGCGCGACGCCCTGACCCGTAACGGCTTCACGCCGGCCATGATCGACGCCATCGCGATGACGCTGCAGAACGTCTATCCACGCACGGACCTGCCGCTCGGCGCCCGGTTGCGGATCCTGTTCGGCCCGTCGCGCATCGCCGATACGGTCATCCCCTACCGGCTCAGCATCTATGTCAGCGACGCCCATGTCGCCACCGTGGCCCTGACCGATCGCGGCCGCTACGTGCTCGCCACCAAGCCTGCCGACATCGTCTTCCCCGATGAGGACACCGAGGAGGTCAATGTCAACAACCTGCCGACCATCTACCGCTCGATCTGGGAGACCGGGCGCAAGCACGGCATGCCGGACCGGACCATCGAGCAGATCATCACCCTTTACGCCTACGACCTCGATCTCTCCAGGCGCATCGAGGCCGGCGATTCCATCGAGCTTTTGCAGACCGAACCGGATGCAGGCGGCGATCAGGACCTGCTTTATGTCGCCCTCAGCATCGGCAAGACCAAGCGCGAGTTTTTCCGTTTCCTCAGTCCCGAAGGCGGCGTCGATTTCTTTGACGCCGACGGCCAGACCGGCAAGCGCTTCCTGACGCGCCGGCCGCTCGAAGGCGGCGGCACGCGCATCGCATCGCGCTTCGGCTATCGCAAGCATCCGATCTTCGGCACCTACAAGCTGCATACCGGTGTCGATCTGTCGGCGCCCTACCGCACCCCGATCTATGCCTCCGGCGATGGCGTGGTCGAGCGGGCGCAGTGGGTCTCCGGCTATGGCCGCTATGTCGAACTCAGGCACGTCAACGGCTACGAGACCGGCTATGGCCACATGAGCAGCATCGCCGACGGCATCGCGCCCGGCGTCCATGTCCGCCAGGGCCAGATCATCGGCTATGTCGG
>JAHJQZ010000072.1 GCA_018818925.1 Alphaproteobacteria bacterium | reverse complement strand
ATTGTCGGCATTGGGCGCGTGCCTGGTCAAGATCGCCCCGGAGACGTTGACATGCGTGCCGGTCGTCTCGCGGTTCGGAAAGACAACCCGGATCGACGCGGCCCAGTCCTTTTGTTCGGGCTCGTCGGTGTTGTTGAGCATCAGCCCGTAGTAATAGGTGTTGCCGATAGCGAGGTCGCACTGGCCGGCATAGACCGACTTGACCTGGGCGCGGTCGTTGCCGGTCGGCCGCATGGCGAGATTGTCGCGCACCTTGCCGAGCCAGTCGCGCGCCGCCTCGAGCCCGTTATGGGCGATGTAGTCGGCGATCAGCCCGATCGAGTAGACATGCTGGGCCGAGCGGGTGCAGACGCGTCCCTTCCATGCCGGATCGGCCAGGTCGTCATAGCTCATCTCGGCGAGATCGGCCGGCACGCGATCGCGCGACACGTAGAAGACGCGCGCCCGCAGGGACAGCGCGGTCCAGGCACCATCGGCGTCGCGATAGGCCTCGGGCACCGTTTCGAGATCGGGAATGCCGGTCAATGGCTGCCAGATCTCGGCTTCCTTGGCGGCGGCGAGATTGCCGATATCGACGGTCAGGATCAGGTCGGCCGGCGAATTGCGGCCCTCGGCCTTGACCCGCTCGATGAGCCCGGCATCGGAAAAGAGCACCACCGGCTTGATACCGGTTTGCTTTTCGAACCGTTCGAGCAGCGGCGCGATCAGCCCCGGCTCGCGATAGGAATAGATGTTGACGGTCTGGGCGACGGCGACAGAGGGTAGCGCGAGGAGCGACAGGCCGGCAAAAAGGGCGAGCCCGAAACGGGCGATCGAGTCATGCGTCATTTTCATCTCCTTCCACGGGGTTCAAATTCCCCGAGCAATGAGCGCGCCTTCTGCGACAGAACGTCGCGCATGTCAATAACATATGAAAAAACAATGCGTTAAACGGCGCTTCCCAGTTTTGAAGCGTTCAAAACAACATTGCGAAAGGGCTTAGGGAACAGTGGATTAGCAAGGGGCGCATTTGGCGCGGAATGACGCACGCCGTCTTTGCGGGGCCCCGCGCTTCGACAGGCTCGGCAGGCGGGCGGCGATCGAGGGGTCGCGTCTCCGGACGCGCCCAATGCAAACCGCTCTCAGCGCTGCGCCGAATCCGCCGCGTCGACGATGGCGGCGGGCAGAACCAGCGTGACAAGCGTGCCGCCGCCGGGCGCCCGCCCGAAATCGAGCGAGGCGGAATTGACCGCCAGCAGCGACTGGGTCAGCGCCAGCCCGATGGTCGAGGGGATGGGCGCAAGCGCCTCGCCGTCCGCCGAGTGCCCGTCGCGGAACACCACGAAGCGATCGTCCATGTCGGTCGCGTCCAGCGTGCCGCTGTCGCGCACATGCACCTCGACGGCTCCGTCCGAGCGCCGCTGCGCCGACAGCACCACCTGGCCGCCACGCGGCGAGTGGGCGATGGCGCTCGACAGAATGTTGAGCAGCGCCTGCGATAGCGTCTCGCGGTCGGCGGTAATCCCGGGCAGGCTCGAGGAGATACCCGAGCGCACCAGCACCCGGACCGAGCCGGCAAACGGCCTGACCCGTGCCATCGAGGCTTCGAGCAGGTCGACCAGGTCGATGCGGGCCCCTTCGACCTGATAGCCGGCGTCGTTCAGCCGCGCATAGTTTTCCAGTTCGTCGACGACACTGGCCACGTCCTGCCCGGCGGAGTGAATGAAACGGATATAGTCGGCATAGCGGTCGCTGCCGATGGCGCCGAAGATCTGGTTTCGCATCAGTTCGGAAAAGCCGATGATGGCGTTGACCGGCTGGCGCACCGCCCGTCCGAGCCGGATGAGGAAATGCGGATCGATCTCGTCGGCCGCTTTTGCGACTTCGGCGCTGCGCTCGATCTTGCGCAACAGGCCGAAATAGCCGGTGACGATGCCGGCCATGCCTTCGGCGAACAGGATGACCTCGCTGCCCGGCTCGCTCCCGGCAAAGCGCATCATCGGCCGTTCGACGCCCGCCGAACGCGCCGGCTGTTCGAGGAATCCGCGCAGTCTGGCGTTCTGGCTGATCCCGATCAAGCCGAGCAGCGGCCGGCCGATCAGGCTGTCGGGACTGCGCTTGGCGATGATGGCCGCGCGCCCCGATACCGAGGTCAGGACGCCGGAGCGGGACGTTTCGAAATAGCCGCATTCGAGCGCATTGGCCATGAGTTCGGCGAAGCTGCGCGCCAGATCCTCGGCATTGAGCGGCTCCTGCTGGCGACTGGCCGACAAAAGCAGCGCCGGCCTGTTCTGCCAGGTGATGGTCTGCAGCCGTGCCGAGACGCTGACCATGCGGCCGTCGGCGCCCATCAGTCTGGTGACCGGTCCGGCGGAGGATTGCTCGCCATCATTGGGGAACACGCCGGACAGGCCGGCCCGCCTGAGGCTCGATCCGTCGACATGGCCGAGAAGGTCGCTCAGCGCCCGGTTGGAAAACAGGATCTGCTGGTCCCGGAACACCAGCAGCCCGATCGGCAGCCGGTTGAGAATCAAATTCTCGTCGCCGAGATTGACCAGCGCCCCGGCGCCGGCACTCGTCACGGCGGGGTCTGCCATTTCCGGTCGGGCGTCGCTGTCCGACGAGACTCGGTCGTTCAGAATGCGCGACAACTCGTCGAAATTGTAGCGCGAGGCGCGCTCGACTTCGTCATTCGATCGTGCCGGAGAGGGTTCGTCCGGCGCGGTGGCGGCCTCTTTGGTCTCCTTGCGGCGATTGGCGGTGAGCGCCTCGACGAGGCGGGCGGTGTCTGAGGGCATGGCCCTGTCGCCCGCGCCGGTCGTCGTCTCGCCGTCTTTGCGGAACGTCCGCT
>JAHJQZ010000071.1 GCA_018818925.1 Alphaproteobacteria bacterium | reverse complement strand
GTTGCCCGACTGCTCGATCAGAACCTTGACCTCGGACGAGGCCTCCGCCGCTGACTGGGCCAGACGCCTGACCTCGACGGCCACGACCGCAAAGCCCTTGCCGGCCTCGCCGGCCCGCGCGGCTTCCACCGAGGCGTTCAGGGCCAGAAGGTTGGTCTGGAAGGCGATGTCGTCGATCATGCCGATGATGTTGGAGATCTTCGATGAGGAATTGGCGATCCGTTCCATCGCCGCGTTGGCTCTGGACATCACCTCGCCGCCCTCTTCGGCGGTGTGCGACGCCGCCTTGGCCTGTTCACTTGCCGAACCGGCCCGCTTGGCATTGTCCATGACGGTGTGGGCAAGCTGTTCCATCGCGGCGGAAGTTTCCTCGATGGTCGCGGCCTGCTTGGTGGTGCGCTCGGAAAGATCGTTGGCACCCGAAAGGATTTCGCCCGTCGCCGTCTTCACGCCACGCGAGGTCTGCTTGAGCTGTCCGACAATCTCGACGAGCTTATCGGCCATCGCATTGGTATCGGTCTTGAGTTTGTCGAAGGCGCCCTGATAGGAACCGGCCACACGCTGCGTCAGGTCGGTGTCGGCCAGAGCGGCCAATACCTTTCCGGTTTCATCAAGACCCCGGTCGACTGTATCGACCAGGGCGTTGACGGCGTCCTTGGAGGCATTGAGTTCGTCGGAATTGTACACGCCTTCGATACGCCGGGAGAAGTCGCCGGCAACGGCGGCGGACACGACATCCGCAATCTCCTGCTGCAAGCGGTTGCGCACTTCCTGTTCGGCGCGTTCCTTTTCGCGCGCCAAGTCCTTCTCGGCTTCGGCATTGCGCATGGCCAGACCATTGGCGCGGAAGGTGTGCAGGGTTTTCGCCATCTTGCCGACTTCGTCGCCACGATCTGCAAACGGCACCTCGATATCGAGATCGCCATCGGCCATGCCCTGCATAATCTGGGTGATCCGGGTGATCGGCTTGGAAACGGCGCGTCCGAGCAGCACGGCAGCAGTCAGGGCCAGGAGCAGACCCGCCGCCGCGGTTCCGAGAACCGACGTGAGAGCGGTGGTTTCGGCCTGCTTGGCGGATTCCTCGATCGACATTGCCTCAGCCGACAGCGCCGAAACCAGGTAGCCGTTGCTCTCGTTCAGCTTGTCGGCAAGGGAGTCTGCGTCCTGCATGGACAGCGTCGCCAGAAAGGCATCAATGGCGATATTTGCATTCACTTCCTGTGCCTTTGCGACGTATTGGCTGGTCTCTGTGTCGATTTCGGTGATCAGCGCGTTCAGGCTCTCCGGCGCCAGATTCTTGATCTCGGTGTTGAGCGTGTTGGCCGTGTCGATCAGCGCATTGAAGACCTTGTTCACCTCCGCAATCTTGGCATCGTCAGCGCCGGACTGTTTCCAGTTCATCGTGCGCAGCAAAGCGGCGTTGGCCGAAGTAAGGGTGAACTGCAGTTCCAGCGCTTTTTGGAGCAGCTGGGTCTTGGCGTCGGCGGACTCCCTGACCTGCTGACTGGCCGAATAGGAAGTCAGATAGACAACGGCAATGACCACGATTGCAATGACCGCGATAGATGGCGCGATCAACGACTTGAGCACGATTGGCAAGTTTGCGAGTTTGAATCTGGTCATTGTGTTTGTCCACCGAGTTAAGGCCGGCAGACGCGCGATCTGCGGCGTCTGCCGGTCCCTAGGCTTATGCCAATTTGGCTATGATTATGTTCAAGTGAGGCCTACTTGTAGGCGCCCACGCAAACGACAACCGAGTCGGCCGGAATGGGTATGCACCAGGACGCCTTGTCCTGAATGGTCTGGGTGACCGGATTCTGCCACTGGTAATCGACCCAGCCCGGCGCGGTCATGGCGACAATTTCCTTGCCCATTTCCTTTCCATTGGGATCCTTGGCGTCGATCAGATTCAAGCCGGCAAGCGCGGGCTTGCCGCCATGGGCGATCATGACGCCGTCGGTCGCCTGCATGAGGACATAGAGGTCACGGTCGATCCACTCGCTGTCGGCGGTCATGAAGTCCTTGGCGGCTTGTTCGACCCCGACTTCGACGACGTGCGCAGCGGCCGCTTCGGACAAGGCCTTGGCCTCGTCCACGTTCCCTTGCTCGGCGGCATGGGCGAACGACATGGTGCCGACGGTAACGAGCAGGGCGAGCGTCAGTTTTTTCATAGGTTTTCCTCTCTCAGAGCGCTTCCTTGCTGCTTACCTTGCATCCGAGAAATTAAGAGGCCGTTGTATTTCGTCTTTCACTTCTTGAATGATTCCTGAAAAAGTCTCTGCTGTGTAGCTAATCGGCATGCCTGTGTGCGAGCTGTCGGTTTCTGTTTGTTCAAGTAATTGATATTACTATGTTTTCTACGATATCCCAATTGAAGCATTGCCTTGCCTCGGCAACAAAGTGCGACAGCCTGTCGCAGTGAACGCACCCCAGGATCGGGGCACCGGCGAGTGGGCTTTGACCGGATTTTCGGAGCGTTCTACGGATAAATGGGTACCCGATACGAAAAAAAGAGCGACCACAAACAGGTTGAATGCGGGAGCGTTCACTGCGAACGCGCGCCGTTCTGGTTGCCGCCTTCAGGGGGTACTCTTCGTGTTTGCATTCGTCGACATGGAAAGCCCGCCGGCGCACGCCCGCGTCGCTCGGCCGAGCTGAATCCCCGAGCGACGCCGGATTAGAAGCGGGAAGACGCGGTCCGCTTCATTGGGAAGAGGCCTAAAACTCGCTCCAGTCTTTGTCGACGGCTGCATTGCCTCTGGACAAGTAGGTCTTTGCCGCAGGAGAGCTTGTCACGGGCTTCGGGACGGCATCGGCCGGCTTGCGCGCTTTTGGCAACGCGCTCGCGCTGCGCGCGCGCTCATCCAGCGTGAACACCTCGACGATGCGGTCGAGCTCGGAGGCCTGGCTTTCGGTCTGCTCGATGGCGGCATTGGTCTCTTCCACCAGCGCCGCATTGTGCTGGGTCATCTCGTCCATCTGGCGGACAGCGACATTGACTTCCTCGATGGCGCCGGCCTGTTCGCGGCTGTCCTTGGCAATCTCTTCCATCTGCTTGGCATTGGTCTTGACCGCCTCGAGCATGGAGGAAAGCTTTTGCGCCGCTTCCGCCACGAGCCTGGTGCCGCCCGAGACTTCCTCGCCCGACTGCTCGATCAGAACCTTGACCTCGGACGAGGCCTCCGCCGCTGACTGGGCCAGACGCCTGACCTCGACGGCCACGACCGCAAAGCCCTTGCCGGC
>JAHJQZ010000070.1 GCA_018818925.1 Alphaproteobacteria bacterium | reverse complement strand
GCCGATGCGGCTGGCGCGTTCGGCAGGACTCAAGGGCGCGCGGCAGGTCTCGAAGCGGGCGACGCATTCGGCGGCGAACGCGGTCAGTTCGCGGGACTGGGCGACCGGCATGATGGCGAGAAAGCGGAACAAGTCGCGTATCTCGACCGGGCCGAGGGAGACCGGCGACGTCTTTTCCGCAAAGCGCGCCATGGTCGAGACCAGCATGTTGCGGTCGCAGCCATTGGCAAGACGGAAGGGCGATCTCAGCGTCGCGTGAAAGCCGTAGCGCCGGGCCGATTCGGTCAGGTCCTCGAAGCGCATCGCCTCCATGCCCGGCGGCACGGGCTGGGGCAGGGCCTCTCCGCTCGCCGGATCGCGACCGAGCCAGGAACAGGCGCGCACCCACAGGGGCGCGGTCTCGGCGGGGGCGAAATAGATGGCGACGCGTTCGTTCATTTGAAAAAGGACTCGGCGAGGAGTGAATGCGAGCCGGTTAGCATGACGGCAGTGTCAGAAATTTGACAGGCGATTTGCTGCCGGTCCGGCATTCCGCCGGTTTGGCGCCACGATTCATGCCGCCGCCGAAAAGGCGGTGACGTCGACGATGCGGTCGGCGACGGCGGCACGGGTTTCCGGATCATGGAAAATGCCGAGCATGCCGACGCCCCCGGTCTTCTTTTCGTTGATCAGGTCGAGCACGACCTTGCGGTTCATGGCGTCGAGCGAGGCGGTCGGCTCGTCGAGCAGCAGGAGCGGATGCTTGCCCATGAAGCCGCGGGCGATATTGACGCGCTGCTGTTCGCCACCCGAAAAGGTCGCCGGCGGCAGCGACCACAGCGTTTCGGGAATATTGAGCCGGTCGAGCATGTCGGCGGCGTCCCGTTGCGCTGCGTCTTCGGTCGCGCCCCAGGCGCGCGCGACGTCGGCGATGAGATCGCGGGCCGAGACGCGCGGGATGACCGAGAGGAACTGCGACACATAGCCGACGCTTTTTTTGCGGACCTCGAGAATCTGGCGCGGGGCGGCCCTGGCGATGTCGACGATGATGCCGCGATGCAAGACCTCGATCATGCCGGCATCGGCGGCGTAATTGCCATAAACCATCTTGAGCAGCGACGACTTGCCGGCGCCGGACGGTCCGCCGAGCACGACGCATTCGCCCTGCCGGACCGCAAGGGCGACGTCCGAGACGACCGGCAGGCGAAGACCGCCCTGCAAATGCATGGTGAAGCCCTTGCAAAGGCCCCGGACCTTCAACAGCGTTTCGGGTTCGCTTGTCATGCACCCACCTGCAGGATCGAGGAAACAAGCAATTGCGTATAGGGCTGGTGCGGATCGTCGAGCACCTGGTCGGTCAGGCCCTGTTCGATGATTTTGCCGTTCTTCATGACGATGATGCGGTCGCTCAAAAGGCGCGCCACGGCGAGGTCGTGGGTGACGATGACGATGGACAGGCCGAGATCGGCGACGATCCTGCGGATGAGATCGAGCAGGCGCGCCTGCACCGAAACGTCGAGGCCGCCTGTCGGCTCGTCCATGAAGACGAGGCGCGGCGAGGTGACGAGATTGCGGGCGATCTGCAGGCGCTGCTGCATGCCGCCCGAAAAGGTGCGCGGCGAATCATCGATTCGGGTTGGATCGATCTCGACCCGCTCGAGCCAGTCGAGGGCCGTCTTGCGGATATTGCCGTAATGGCGGTTTCCCACCGACATCAGCCGCTCGCCGACATTGGCTCCGGCCGAAACGCCCATGCGCAATCCGTCGCGTGGATTCTGCATGACGAAGCCCCAGTCGGTGCGCAGCAGGACGCGCTGCTCGGCTTCGCTCATGTCGAAAAGGTTTTCGACATGGCCGTCGCGAAACCGGTACATGACCTTGCCGGAGGTCGGGACGATCTGGGTCGAAAGGCAGTTGAGAAGCGTGGTCTTTCCCGAACCGGATTCGCCGACCACGGCCAGAACCTCGCTCTCGTAGAGCTCGAAACCCACGTCGCGGCAGCCAAGATGGTTGCCATAATAGTGGGTCAGGCCCTCGACCCTGACAAGCGGTTCGGACGCGTTCATTTCATCCGCTCCTTGTAGCTGGCGTGCTCGGCGCCGAAATGGCCCGCCTCCTGGCGGTGCTCGCAGTAGTCGCTGTCGGAACACACGAACATGCGCTCGCCGAGATCGTTGAGAATGACCTCGTCGAAATAGACGCCCGTGGCGCCGCACATGGCGCATTGCGTGTCCGGCCAGTCCTGCACCGAAAAGGGATGGTCCTCGAAATCGAGGCTTTTAACGCGCGTGTAGGGCGGCAGGGCATAGATGCGCTTCTCGCGGCCGGCGCCGAACAATTGCAGGGCCGGGGTGTTGTCGAGCTTGGGATTGTCGAATTTCGGAATGGGCGAGGGGTCCATGACGTAGCGATTCTCGACCATGACCGGATAGGCATAGGTCGTGGCGATGTGGCCGTGATGGGCGATGTCCTCGTAGAGTTTCACATGCATCAGCCCGTATTCGGACAAGGCGTGCATCTTGCGCGTCTCGGTCTCGCGCGGTTCGAGGAAGCGCAAGGGTTCCGGGATCGGCACCTGGAAGACCAGCACCTGATCGGACCTGAGCTTTTCCTCGGGGATGCGGTGGCGGGTCTGGATGATCGAGGCGTCGGCGGTGCGGAAGGTCATGGCGACGCCGGCGGTTCTTTTGAAGAAATTGCGGATGGCGACGGCATTGGTGGTGTCGTCCGAGCCCTGATCGATGACCTTGAGGATGTCGTCGGGGCCGATGATGGCGGCGGTGACCTGCATGCCGCCGGTGCCCCAGCCATAGGGCATGGGCATTTCGCGGCTGGCGAAGGGCACCTGGTAGCCCGGAATGGCGATGCCCTTGAGAATGGCCCGCCGGATCATCCTTTTGGTCTGCTCATCGAGATAGGCGAAATTGTAGGCCGGCGCCTCGGCGCTGATGGTGTCGAGGCTCATATTCCAACTCTGCAGCAAGACGGCATGATCTGCTCCCCCCCTTGCGGGGAAGGGCTGGGGGTGGGGGTAGGCCCCGGATCAAGGCGATCGTGATATCCGTGAGGCCGGCGCCCGACCCCTGCCCTGCCTGCCGGCATCCCTCCCCGCAGGGGGGAGGGAAGGCAAATTGCCAACCCCGCGCTGCAAAGACGGCACAAGGCACTCATTCCGCCGCCTCCCTGTTCGTCGCGCCTTCGGCGCGTGTCTCGGCGTCGCGATGGAGCGTCCGGATCAGGTCGAGTTCGGCCTGGAAGTCGACATAATGCGGCAGTTTCAGGTGCTCGACGAAGCCGGATGCCTGGATGTTGTCGGAATGGGAGAGGACGAATTCCTCGTCCTGGGCCGCGGCGCCGGCTTCCTCGCCGAGCTCCTTCCATCTCAGGGCGCGGTCGACGAGCGACATCGACATGGCCTTTCTTTCGGCATGGCCGAAGACCAGGCCATAGCCGCGGGTGAATTTCGGTTTCATCCTGGCCGAACCCGTGAACTGGTTGATCATCTGGCATTCGGTGACGGTGACCCGGCCCACGGTCACCTCGAAGCCGAGTTCCTCGGCGAAAAAGCCGACCTCGACCTCGCCCATGCGGATTTCGCCGACGAAGGGGTGGGTGCGGGCATAGCCGCGCTGGGTCGAATAGCCGAGCGCCAGAAGGAAACCCTCGTCGCCGCGGGCGAGGTTCTGCAGCCTCAAATCGCGGTCGGCGGGGAAATCGAGCGGTTCGCGGGTCAGGTCGCCGACGCTGCCGTCCTCGCGCGGCGCCGGATCCTCCTCCATCATGCCGTCGGCGCCGATCAGGTCGATGACGCGCGGGATATTCGCCATCTCCTCGGCGCCCGAGGCGCTGCGGGCCGGTTCCTCGGCGGGGGCGTCGGCATCCAGGGCGAAATCGATCAGCCGGTGCGAATAATCGAAGGTCGGCCCGAGCATCTGACCGCCGGGCAGGTCCTTGAAGGTCGCCGAGATGCGGCGGGCAATGCGCATTTCGGCGGTTTCGAGCGCAACCGAGTAGCCGAAGCGCGGCAATGTCGTGCGATAGGCGCGAACAAGGAAGATCGCCTCGATGAGATCGCCCTGGGCCTGGCGGATGGCGATGGCGGCGAGCTCCCGGTCATAGAGCGAACCCTCGCCCATGACCCGGTCGACGGCGAAACTCAGCTGGTTGACGATCTGTTCGACGCTCAGGCCGGGCAGGCCGGCATCGCCGCGGCGCTTGGCGGCAAAGAGCCTGTGGGCGTTGGCGATGGCCTTCTCGCCACCCTTGACGGCGACATACATCTTTTAGGCTCCCTCGCCGACATGCGTGGACCGGGGGATTGCCGCGAGCTCGGTCATCGAACAGAAGATGACGTCGATGCCGCGCGGGTAGCGCGCCGCATTGGCCCGCATCATCGGCCAGAAGTTTTCCGGCAGCGGCGCGGCGCCGAAACGGGTCTTGTCCTTGATGCCGGGGCCGGAAAGTACGACGCCGGTCGCATTGGTCAGCGCCTCGACCTGCAGGACCAGCGTCGCCGAACGGTCCGGATAGGCGTCGGTGCCGAGGGGGAAGGCGGCGATGTCGCCCATCTTGCGCGGATTGGCGATGAAGGCGAAATCGGCTTCGGCCTGGCTTTTCGCCAGCGGCGCGCCGGTATGGAAGCGCAAGAAGCTTGTGAGGCCCTCGCCGTTCATCAGGCCGTGATCGAGCCAGATCATGGTGTCGTAGTCGCAAAGGGTCAAGGCGATCATGGCGGCGACCGGGTTCATCGGCGCCGGTGCCCGGAGCGGCTCGGGGGCGCGCAGGATCGTCGCCGGGCGGGCCATGGCGTTCATCAGGGTGCGAAAACCCGATTGCGACTGGATCGCCATGTCGGAAAAGCCGGCGAGCGGCGCGGTCATGGACATCAATCGTCTCCCCTGACGAGGGTGAAGAAGTCGACACGGGTGGCGGCCGCCTGTTCGGCGCCGCGCCTGTCGGCATCGTCTCGGGCGGCGCCGAGCGGGGCAATGATCTCGTCCTCGATGCGCGGCCGCAGGCCGGCATTCTGCCACAGGGCATCGAAAACGGCGGCGATGGCGGCCTTGCGCTGGTTGCGCCCGGCGACATAGGCATGGCCGGTCTCGCCGGTCGCAAGCGTCACGGCGGCGCGGGTGACCGACATTTCGCCGAGATTGAACGGGCCGCCGCCGCCGCCGATGCGGCCGCGCACCATGACGAGGCCCGTCTCCGGCCGCCTGGCGAAGTGCCAGTCCGGCAGGCCGGCAAAGCCGGCATAGGCCGCTTCCAGCGCCTCGGGCGCGGCGAGGGCCAAAGTTCGCATGGCGCGCCGGCGCGCGTCGATTTCGCTCGTTTCGGTCAAAGGCATGTTTTCCGGCATGGGTTTGGCGCCTCGGCAGGCGCCTCCCCTAGCGCGCTTCGCCTTAAATGTCTAGACAAATAAGTCGGCACTTGTAGACAAATGTTGTCTTGCGCTATTAGGGCGTGAGATTGTTGCAGGCGAATGACAGGCAGGGCGGAGTTGTCGGCAAAATCACATGGGGGCGGCACCATCGCGCGCGGAACGGGCATCGCGATCTGGCGCCAGATCGCGTCGGACCTCGAGGCCGGCATTGCCGGCGGCCGATT
Organism: Alphaproteobacteria bacterium; assembly: GCA_018818925.1. Classification (GTDB taxonomy): domain Bacteria; phylum Pseudomonadota; class Alphaproteobacteria; order Rhizobiales; family Devosiaceae; genus JAHJQZ01. The sequence goes on along the minus strand of JAHJQZ010000070.1, from coordinate 31,290 downwards.
CGGGGCCGGCCAGCAGCTGCCGACCGAGATGGAACTGGCGACCCGTTACAAGGTCAACCGCCACACCGTCCGTCGCGCCCTGGCCGAGCTGGCCAGCGCCGGCTTCGTCGAGGCGACGCGCGGGCGCGGCACCTTCGTGTCGCAGAAATCCATCGCCTATCCGCTGACATCGCGGACCCGCTTTTCCGAAATCGTCTCGGCGCAGGAACTGCAGCCGGGCGGGCGGCTTATCGCCTCGGGCGAGGAACCGGCGGCGGGACTGTTGGCCGAACGTCTCGGGCTGGCCGAGGGAGCGCAAACGATCAGGCTCGAAACGCTGCGCGTCGCCGAAGGCCGGCCGATCGTCGTCGCCACCGGCTGGTTTCCCGCCCACCTCGTGCCCGACATCATCCAGGACTACGCCGAATCCGGCTCGATCACCGCGGCACTGGCCAGGGCCGGCTTCGCCGACTACCGGCGTGAGGCGAGCTGGATATCGGCGGTGCCGCTCGACCCGGCCGACAGGGGTCATCTGCGGCTGGACGGGGACCAGCCCGTCCTTTTGGTCGAAAGCGTCAATGTGACGGCAGACGGCACTCCCTTACAGTTTTCCCGGTCGCGCTTCGTCGGCGCCGCCGTCCAGATCGTTGTAAAAACCTGAAGTATTTCATCGACTTGACATTGGGAGACGGCAAATTTGTCGGCCGTTCTCCACATTCACACCGCTGTCACATTACCGACATGACGCCTTAACAGGCCGCCTATACCCCTTTTTCGAACGAGCAAGGGGGCCGTCTGGATGCTCAAACTGGATACCGTCAGCCGACGATTCGGAAACACGATCGCGGTCAGCGATTGTACGCTGACGATACCCGCTGGACAGATGGTCGGAATCATCGGCCGGTCCGGGGCCGGAAAATCGACCCTGCTGCGCATGATCAACCGGCTGATCGACCCGTCGGGCGGTCGTATCCGCTTTGGCGAGGTCGAGGTATCCGCCCTGAAGGGCAGCATGCTGCGCTCCTGGCAGCGCGACTGCGCCATGATCTTCCAGCAGTTCAACCTGGTGCCGCGCATCGATGTTCTGACCAACGTGCTGCTCGGCCGTCTCAACTCCCGCAACACCGCCACCTCGCTGCTCGGCATGTTCACGCGCAAGGAACGGGCCGAGGCGCTGACGGCGCTCGAACGGCTCGACATCGCCGAGGTGGCGCTGCAGCGCGCCGGCACCCTGTCGGGCGGCCAGCAGCAACGCGTCGCCATCGCGCGGGCCTTGATGCAGAACCCCAAGATGATCCTTGCCGACGAGCCGATCGCTTCGCTCGATCCGCGCAACGCCAAGATCGTCATGGACTCGCTCAAGCAGATCAACAAGTCCGAAGGCATCACGGTCATCTGCAACCTGCACACGCTCGACACGGCCCGCGCCTATTGCCGGCGCATCATCGGCATGCGCGGCGGCCACGTGGTCTTCGACGGGTCGCCGGAGGACCTCACAACCGAAGTCGCGCAGGAGCTCTACGGCGCCGACGGGCTCAAGGACGCCTTTTCCGAGTCCATCACCTCGACAAGCCTCCCCACCGGCGCGCCCGCGCTGGCACGGGAGCGCGCCAATTCCGTCGGTCCGATCACCGAGCCCATCGCGGCCGGCTGACACGAACCGGGGGACGATATCGCTTTCGGCATGAGGGCCGGCGGCGACATTTCCAAAACGACGATCATTCAGGAGAGACGTCATGCTCAAGAAAATGCTTCTGGGCTCGATTGCCCTTATTGCCCTCGTTGGGCCGGCCATGGCCGAAATGCCGAAGGAATTCCGCATCGGTATGCTCGGTGGCGAAAACGAGGCCGACCGCCTGCGCAATGTGCAGTGCCTTGTCGACTACCTGACCGAGGATTTCGGCTTCGAGAAGGTCTCGGTCTTCCCGGCCGCCGATTATGACGGCGTCATCCAGGGCCTGCTCGGCGGCACGCTTGACTACGCCGAACTCGGCGCTTCGGGCTATGCCAAGATCTATCTCGAAAACGCCGAAGCGGTCGATCCGATTCTGACCACCGTCCAGACCGACGGTTCGACGGGCTATTACTCGATCATGGTCGCCCGCAAGGATTCGGGCATGACCAAGCTCGAAGACATGAAGGGCAAGAAGCTCGGCTTTGCCGATCCGGATTCGACCTCGGGCTTCCTCGTCCCGACCGTGACCCTGCCCGACGCCATCGGCGCCTCGATCGAAGAGTTCTTCGGCGAGACCGGTTTCGGCGGCGGCCACGAGAACCTCGTGCTCGAAGTGGTCAAGGGCACGTTCGATGCCGGCACCACCTGGGGTTCGGGCGTTGGCGATTTCTCCAAGGGCTACACCTCGGGCAATCTCGCCAAGATGGTCGAGAAAGGCATTCTCGACATGAACGACCTCGTCGAACTGTGGAAGTCCCCGCTCATTCCGAATGGCCCGATCGTGGTTTCCAACGCCCTCGACCAGGACGCAAAGGACGCCTTCAAGAAGTTCATGGTCGACCTGCCGACGCGAGACGCGGCCTGCTTCTCGGCGGTCCAGGGCGGCGATTTTACCGGCTTCGTCGAAGTGACCCCGGAATTCTACGCGCCCATCATCGCGGCCCGCAAGGCCACGATCGGCGGCTGATCCGTCTTTGCCGGCGGCCTCCCAATGGGGGCCGCCGATTTTCTATCAAACTTTCGGCAGGTGACGAAACGGTGACCAGCGAAATGCTCGACAGCCAACACTCGGCGTCCAAAGCCGATATCGTCGAAGCGAATTTCCAGAAGCTGGCCCGCAGCCGACGGCTCTATACCTGGTTCGCCCTTGTTGCACTGGCCATTGCCGTATCGTGGTCGGCCTGGTTTGCCAACGACTCCAATGCCGGCAAGTTCTTGGACCGGCTGCCCTATCTGTTCGACTTTTTCATCGACCTGGCGCCGCGCGACGTGATGGAGCCGCCAAGGGCCTTGTTCGACGTTGAAAGCCCCTATTTCGACGGCTCGTTCAAATATGACTACCCCGAAGGTCGCGTTTATCTGATCGGCGATTTCTATCTGCCCGAATATTTCTACAAGATGATCGAAACGCTCAACATCGCGGCGGTTTCGACCATTTTCGGCTATGCCCTGGGTTTCGTCTTGTCGTTCCTGGCCGCTGCCAACATGAATTCCAACCGCTGGTTGCGATTCGGCGTGCGCCGTTTCCTCGAAATCCTCAGAGCCTTTCCCGAGATCGTCATCGCCGGCTTTTTCCTCGTCGTTTTCTCGCTCGGCGCCATCCCCGCCATGCTGGCGGTGGCCATCCACACGGTGGGCGCGCTGGGAAAGATGTTCTACGAGGTGGTCGAGAACGCCGACTTGAAGCCAGACGAGGGCCTGAGGGCGGTCGGCGCCAATTGGGTTGAACGCGTCTGGTTCGGCATGGTGCCGCAGGTCATGCCCAATTTCGTGTCCTACGGATTGCTGCGCTTCGAGATCAATGTGCGCGCTTCGACCATTATCGGCGCGGTCGGTGGCGGCGGTATCGGCGAATCACTGCGACTCTCGATCACCCGCGGCCACGAGGCCAAGACCATTGCCATCATCTTTTTGCTGTTCGTGACCATCATCGTCGTCGACCAGCTGAGTGCCTATCTGCGCCGCAAGCTCGTCGGCGAACAGGCCTTCCTCATGGAGCGCGCGGCATGATCAGACTTAGTGCCAGCGACGTTGCGATCGTCCAGAACCGCTACCCCCTTGTATTCAAGGGGCAGCGCCTGCGCCGCTTCGCGCCGCTTCTGACCCTGATCGCGATTGGCCTTTACCTTGCTTATGTCTGGAGCTTTTTCGGCATGAGCGAGGTGCTGGCGCGGGCGAAATGGGACATCGCCGGTGCCTATCTCGCCGACTGGATTTCCTACGAGTCCCGTCCCGATATCGACCTTTATGACAATTATCTCGAGGTCGGTTTTCCCAAGTTCGATGCCCTGGGGCTTGATCCGCAACCCGATTGGCTCAGCAAGCAAACCGCAAGCGTTACCAAAACGACCATTGCCGCCGCTCCTAAGGTCACCAGCGGCGGAGCAACCCAGAATTCCGGGTTTCTCGGCACACTGGCCGGCACCGAAAACGCGGCGGCCACGCCCCCGGCGGATGCTGCGACGGGCTTCATGGGTTCGGGCAGCTCGGTCGCAACCGTGCCCGCCGTCCCTGAAACCGCACAGACGAGCACGGTCACCGAAGAGGCGGTCACCCGGGTTGTGGTGCGCCAAGGGGGCAGCGTCCTTACGGTCACGCCCCATCTGGTTACGGTCGAAAAGGACGGCTTGACCTATGAGTTCGACGTCGGCGCCGACAAAGGTGTCGTGCCGCGTCAGCGCCTGCCCGACTGGATCACCCAGAAGGCCGCCAATGAAAAAGTCTATATCTGGCTCGGGTTTGACGGCCGCATCGAAATCAAGCCGGCCTCGGTTGGCGTGCGCTACCGGTTCCTGGGCTGGGAGAACTTCCTGTTCGACGTCAACTCGCCATTCTGGGGCAAGCCGCTCGACCAAGTCGTGGCGTTGATCCTGTCGGACGAGCGGATCCAGCCGGGCATGTCCAACTTGAGGCTCGCCTTCGACAATATCTGGAACAATGCCGAATGGCAGCACGGGGACGTGTGGATCAAGCTCTTGCAGACCATCGTCATGGCCTTCATGGGCACGCTGCTGGCCTCGTTGGTCGCCTTCCCCCTTTCGTTCATCGCCGCCCGCAACATCACGCCCAACCGCTTCGTCAACTGGACGTTGAAGCGATTCTTCGATTTCACCCGATCGGTGGACATGCTGATCTGGGCGCTGTTTTTCACCCGAGCTTTCGGCCCTGGGCCTCTGGCCGGCATTTCGGCGATCTTTTTCACCGACACCGGCACCTTCGGCAAACTCTTTTCCGAGGCGCTCGAGAACGTCGACGACAAGCAGCGCGAGGGCGTGCGTTCGGTTGGCGCCAATCCGGTGCTCGTTCAGCGCTACGGCATCATCCCGCAGGTTCTGCCGGTCTTTATCAGTCAGACCCTCTATTTCTGGGAATCCAACACCCGCTCGGCCACGATCATCGGCGCCATGGGTGCCGGCGGCATCGGCCTGAAGCTCTGGGAGTCGATGCGGACCAATTCGGATTGGGAAAACGTGTTCTACATGGTGATCTTGATCCTCATTGTCGTCTTCGTGTTCGACAACGTTTCGGGCTTCCTGCGCTCGCGTCTGATCGGCGGCGCCATGCGGACCGGCTGAGCCGGCACCATTATTGCGGCACCGCGATCCGCGCGATCAGGCCGCGATGGTTCGAACCGAAGCTCGACGGCAGGTTTTCAAGGCTTTCGATGGCGCCGCCGCGCACCAGGATATGGTCGATGGGCAGGCCCAGGGCGTCGAGCAGGCCGCTGTCCCCCGGCCAGGTCGCCGGCTCGATCAGGGCGCGCCCGAGACCGGTCGCCGCGAGAAAATCGATGAAGCGCGGCGCCCAGGGGGCGGTGTTGAAGTCGCCGGCGACGATCACCGGATCGGTCAGGGCGGCGATCTGTTCGGCGGCAATGCGGTATTCCGCGGCCTGGGAATTGCCGTATTCAGCCTTGGTCAGGTGTATGCCGGCAAGAGCGATGCGCTGGCCGTCAATGGTGACGCTGGTGGTGTATAGGCGACGCGCGGCGCGTGTGTCGGACATGTAGAATTCGGCACCGGCGAGCCTATGGCGCGACAAGAGCATCGAATCGCAGGACCGGCCGGCGTCGCAGCCGATGCGGTAGGGATAGACCGTTGCCAGCCGGTCCAGCAAGCGGCGCAGCGGCCGCGCTTCCTGGACAAAGACGATGTCCGGGCCGGCCGACAGGATGAAATCGGCGATAGCGTCGCCGTTCTGTGTGTTCTCGGCAAGGATGTTGAAGCTCATCACCGTGACCGTTCTGGCATCGGCAGGCGCCGGAGGCGTGAGCGAGGGTGCCAGCGCCAGCGCGGTGTGGACGGCGACCGCCAACACGATGCCGAAGCCGACAAGCGCCCGCGCGAGGCGGCCGACAAGCAGGAGGACAAGGCCGAGGCCGAAGATGATGGCACAAAGATGCAGCCTCAGGCTGCCGAGAATGACGACAAGGGCGTTGTCCTGCGGAGCGAATGACGCCAGCATCAGCCCGGCCGGTATGAGGAAGACGAGGGTGAGGGCGCCCGCGAACTCGGACAGGAGCTTGCTGTTCATGGGACTTGCGGTTCCGGACAAGGGTTCTGAAATGCCTGGGAAGAAATTTGGCCGCAATTGCGTGTTGAAAGCGGCAGGCGACGGGCGAATGTGGATTTGCTAGAAGGTCATTGGAATGCGCGCTGTGCTGGCGCTCGTGGCGGTATTGACCTGCGGACCGGGAGCGGCGGCCTGCGAAACGATGGGTGACATGCTTGAGGCCAACGTGGTCGGGGTGCCCGACGGCGCCACCCTGATCCTGTCGAGCGGCGAGAAGGTGCGTTTGAGCGGCATCCAGGCTCCAAAGCTCTTTTCCGGCGAAAATGCTAGCATGAACTGGCCGCTGGCCGAAGATGCAAAAGCCGCGCTCGATCGTCTGGCAGCGGGAAGAAGCATTGCGCTCGGCGCAGGCACGGCCGCGCGCGACCGCCACGGGCGGCTGATCGGGCAGGCCTATCTCGACGACGGCACCTGGCTGCAGCAGGCGATGGTCGCCGCCGGCATGGCGCGGGCCTATTCGTTCGCCGACAATCGCCTTTGCGCCGGAGCGCTTCTCAGGGCGGAAGCGGCGGCACGGGCCGAAAAACGCGGACTCTGGGCCTATCCGTTCTATGCCATCCGCGATGCCGCCCGGCCGGCGGACATTCTTGGTCGCGCCGGCTATTATGAGCTGGTCGAGGGGCGCGTGCTGCTGGCAGACCGTGTCGGCGCATCGGTCTATCTCAATTTCGGGCGTTACTGGAAGGAAGACACGACGGTGACCATCGACAAGGCGGCGCTGAAGCTGTTCGCGGCGGCCGGTTTCGATCCCATGACGCTCGAAGGCGCGCTCATACGCGTGCGCGGCTGGATCGAGGCGAATGACGGGCCGCGGATCGCCGTCACCCATCCCGAACAGATCGAGGTTCTGGCCCAGCCATGATCGTTAAGCCGCGCCTGCTCTTGCCGAGACTTCTGGCCGTGGCGATCGTCACCGGCCTTGCCGCCTGTTCGAGCCTGCTTTCGGGCTCCGACATTGCGGTGAATCGCACCGGCGAGACCAACGCCGCGCCGGCGGTGCCGGCCGGCACCGACCCAGACGACGTCGTGGTCGGGCGCCGCGAGCATCCGCGCATCCTCGTCGCCTATGGCGGGGTCTACCAGGACGAAGCGGCGGAAATCATGCTGGCCCGCATCACCGGCAAGCTGCTGGCGGCGGCGGACCAGCCGAACACGCCCTATACCGTCACCATTCTCGATACGGCGGACGTCAACGCCTTCGCCCTGCCCGGCGGCTTCATCTACGTGACGCGCGGCCTTTTGGCCCTCGCCAATGACGAAAGCGAGATCGCCGCCGTCGTCGCGCACGAAATCGCCCATGTGACGCTCAAGCATGCGCGGGCGCGCTCCAGCCGAGCCCGCACCAGCGAAATCGTCGACCGGGTGATCACCGGCGTTCTCGGCGGCGACCTCGAGACCGACCAGTCGGCGGCGCGCTCGCGCCTGTCGCTGGCCGCGTTCAGCCAGGCCCAGGAGATTTCCGCCGACAAGGAGGGCGTGCGCGTTGCCGCCCGGGCCGGCTACGATCCGAACGCGGCCGCCCGCTTCCTGTCGTCGATGGGACGGTTCGCCGCCATGGCCGCCGCCGCCGAAAGCCAGGGTGACGACTTTCTCGCCAGTCACCCATCGACGCCGGACCGCATCGAAAAGGTGCTGAACGAGGCGATGGCCTTCGCGCCGCTGGTCGCCGCGGCGCGGACCGATCGCGGCGGCTATTTCAAGGCCATCGACGGGCTGGCCTTCGGCGACAGTCCCAACCAGGGCGCCGTTGTCGGCCAGCAGTTCATCCACCCGGCGCTCGGCTTCACCTTCACCGTACCCAAGGGCTACAGCCTGCAGAACTCCCTCGCGGCGGTGGTGGGCCTCGCGGGCGACGGCGAGGCGGTCAGGTTCGACAGCGCCGAGGTGCCCGAATCCATGGCGCTGCCCGACTATCTCAAATCGGGCTGGATCGCCGGGCTCGACGCGGCGAGCGTCCGCTCGGAAAACCATAACGGCGTCGACATGGCCTCAGGCACTGCCTTTGCCGGCCAGTGGCATTTCCGCGTCACCGCCCTCAGGTTCAAGGGCGACGTCTACCGCTACATATTCGCCTCGCGCACCGGCGACGACGCCTTCGCCAAGAGGGCCGAGCAGGTGGTGGCAAGCTTCCGCGAAGCGCAGGCCGAGGACACGCGCAAGATCAGGCGGACCGTGGTGCGCATCGCAACCGCAAGGCCTGGCGACACGACACGCAGCCTTTCCGACCGCATGACGGGCGTCGCCAACGGGAGCGAGCTTTTCCTCGTACTCAATTCGCTGTTCGACAACGACCCGATCGCGCCGGGCGAGAATTACAAGATCATTGCCGTGGAATAGCGAGGGGCCGGTCACGCCGCTCACTCCGCATCCGGCGCTCACGAAAATGGCCGGCGAAACGCCGGCCTTTTCGCTCCGTCGACAAATGAACCCGTGCCTTACGCCGCGGCTTCCTCGTCGTCTTCCTCGCTCTCGACCGCTTCGGTCTTGGCGCCGCGGCGCGGGCTCTTGGCAAGGTTCTTTTCGATCAGCTGCACGGCCTCGGTCAGGGTCAGCCTGTTGACCGCGGCGATCTCGCGCGACATGCGGTCCATGGCCTGCTCGAACAGCTGACGTTCGGAATAGGACTGCTCGGGCTGGTCGTCGGAGCGGTAGAGGTCGCGCACGACTTCGGAGATGGCGTTGAGGTCGCCCGAATTGATCTTGGCTTCATATTCCTGGGCGCGGCGCGACCACATGGTGCGCTTGATGCGCGCCCTGCCGGTAACCGTGTCGAGGGCCTTGCTTACCTGATCGTCCTCGGCCAGCTTGCGCATGCCGACGGACTTGATCTTGGCGACGGGAACGCGAAGCGTCAGCTTGTCCTGTTCGAAATTGATCACGAACAGTTCGAGCGTCAGGCCGGCAACTTCCTGATCCTCGATGGAAACGATCTGTCCGACGCCGTGGGCCGGATAAACAATGTACTCGCCTGTCTTGAAACCGACACGTTGCTGCGGTTTTTTCGTTGCCATATTGGCTTTACTCCTGTTGACGCCGCGACGGCCGTCTCGGCGGCCGTCCTACTTCGCCGCCGCGCCCATTGCGGGACGCCGCGGCAGTCAAACCTCCCCTGTGCCGGACGGTATGGGGCCGGCCTAGGCTTCTCTTGGTCTTTTGGCGATTGAACCGCGTGCCGTTCTGGCACTCCAGTTTCACAAGGGTGGCTGACGAATATCCGAAGACATTAGCACGAAATTTCGCAAGAATCAAAACTTGCGACTCAAAGTGTTAACCACCGCCGGTGTCAACCTGCGGCCTTGTCAACCTGATTTGCCGTCGCATCGACCGCGCGGCCACCGGCACCGGGCAAAAGCTCAGTCGCCTTCGCCGGGTTCCTCGGAAAAATACTTTTCGAGCTTACCGGTCTCGCCGTCGAATTTCTCGGCATCGGCTGGCGCATCGCGCTTCTCGGTGATGTTGGGCCAGATGGCGGCGTATTTGGCATTGAGCACGAGCCAGGATTCAAGCCCGCTTTCGGTGTCCGGCTTGATCGCCTCGGCCGGGCACTCGGGTTCGCACACGCCGCAGTCGATGCACTCGTCGGGATGGATGACGAGCATGTTCTCGCCTTCGTAGAAACAGTCGACCGGACAGACCTCGACGCAGTCCATATATTTGCATTTGATGCAATTGTCGGTGACGATATAGGTCATTGGCGGCGGGATCCCTGATTTGCGCGTGTGCGGGGGGCCGGTGAGGTCGATGTCGGGCATGTACCGCCCGCGCATCCGGTTGAGGTTGCTAAACGCTTTTCGGCCGGGTTGCAAGCGAGGGGAAAGCAAGCCCAGACCGCCTCGGCGCCGCAGGCTAGAAAACCATTCCAGCCGGGCCGACAGCCTGCCGGAAAGGCGGGCGCGGCTGCGGTTCAGAGCCGTCGGCGCGCCACTTCGCGGCTGCCGCGCGGGCGGGTGCCGGGGACGGGTTCGCCAAGGGTTTCCGGCTTCGGCGGCGGTTCGGGCGACAGGTCTTCGTAGAGCGCCCGCGCCTCGCTGGCCGGTCCGCGCCGCACGCCTGGATCGAGGACGCGCAGCACGCGGATGCGCTGGTTGAGGGCGAAGGTCAGCACCGTGCCGGGGCCGACGCGGCAATCGGGACTGGTGACGCGCGCCTTGTCGACGCGCACGGCGCCGGTGGCGATGAATTTCTGCGCCAGCGTCCGCGACTTGAGAATGCGGGCGAACCACAGCCACTTGTCGAGTCGCTGCCGGGCGCCGGTCTCGTTCATGCAGCCTTCGGCCCGCATGCCATCACTTTTTCTGGCGCTCCTTGAGCACGGCCAGGGCGGCGAAGGGCGAATCCGGATCGATCGGCCGCTCCTCGCGTGGCGGACGCTCGCGGCTGCCCTCGGGACGGCGCGGCGTGTCGGCACGCTTGTCGGCATGCTGTTCGGGCTTGGGCCGGCGTCCGCCTTCGCGCCTGTCGGCGCCGTTGCGCCCGTCCGTGGCGCGTGACTCGTCCTTGCGCTCGCCGCGCGGCGGACCGCGCCGTTCGGCGCGCGGCGGCCGGCTCTGCTGCTGGTCGCCCGGCCTGTCCGGCTCGGCGCCGTGGCCGCGCTGCGGGCGGCGGTCGCCTTTGTGCCGGTCGCCGGAGCGGCCGCCGGGAAACCAGATTTCGTCGAAGCGCGGTTCGGCGGGCAGGGTGCCGGCGGATTCGCCTTCCGTTTCGGCGGCAATGGCGCCATCCGCGGCCGGAGCGGTTGCCACCGCCGCAGCGATCGCGGTCTCGTCGGCACCATCGAGCGTTGCGAGATCGGCCTGATCGGCTTGCGCGTCGGTCTTTTCCTCGGACGGTTCGGCAGCGGCGGCGCCGACCTCTTCCGGCGCTGCGCCATCGAGCGCCATCAGCCCGGCCTGATCGGCCTCGGCTTCGGTCAGTTCCGGGCCGGGTTCGGCAGGCTCCGGCGGCAGGGCCACGCGCTGCAGGCGATAGCCGAGCGATTTGAGGATCGAGGCGAAGTCCTCGCCGGCGCAGCCCAGAAGCGAGGTCATCTCGACCGTGACGCGGAAGCCGTTGCCGGGCGCGGCTCCGGGCGGCACTTCGCCCTGCGCGGTCTCCGGATTGAGCGCGATCAGCGGCCGGATGAGGTCGGCCAGCCGTTCGAGAATGTCGACGCGCACGGCGCGCTTGCCCGCGAGTTTGAACCCGGCGATTTCGTAGAGGCGCGGCGCCACTTCCGGGTCGGTCTCGAAACTGGTGCGGCCGGAAAGGATGATCGGCGGCAGTTCGGAAACGCCGGGTTGGCGCACGCCGCCATTCTTCAAGGCATGAAGGATCAAGGCCAGTTCGCGCGGCGCCGGCTTCAGCGACATCGGCACGTAGATATGATAGGCGCCGAACTTGATGCCGAGCTTGCGCATCTTGCCGCGCACGTCCTGGTCGAGGCCCTTGACGTCGCCCGCCACCACCTGCCGGGGCAGGATGCCGAGATGCTCGGCGAGCTGGAAGGCGATGCCGCGGGCGGTGCCCTCGAGGTCGGACGGGTTCTTGAGCGTGGCGATCTGGTCGAGCTGGGTATTGATCAGGTGCCGGAGCCACAGGCCGAGCCGTTCCTGCACGCGCTCGAGCTCGGCGCCGGTCAGGCTCTCATCGGCGAGCACCAGAACGCGCGGGCTCAGGATGTCGTCGCCTTCGACGATCTCGGCGACGACCTCGCCCTTCCAGCGCAAATAGCCGTCGGTCGAGAGAATGATCTCTTCGTTCGGCGCATTGGCCAGCCTTGCGGCGCGGTTGCGGATTTCCGGCGCGACGGCACTGGCCGCGGCGGCGCGCAGTCCCTTGGCGTCGACCTCGCCCTCGGTGCGCGCGAGCGTGAAGCGGAAGCCCTCGATTGTGCCGATCAAGTGCCCTTCGACAGAGATCTCGCCCCTGTCAGTGATCTCAGGTGATACCATTCGTCTGTCTCGTAAGTGCCTGATGAGGACGGATGTGCGCCGATCCACGAAGCGTTGCGTCAGTTTCTCGTGCAACGCATCCGAAAGCCGGTCCTCGATCGAGCGTGTCCTCTCGCGCCAAAGCACCGGATCTTCGAGCCAAGCCCGCCGATTGGCCACGAATGTCCAGGTTCTTGTCTGCCTTATCCTATGCGATAGCGTATCGATGTCGCCTTCGGTATTGTCGCAGAACCGCACCTGCTCGGCAATCCAGTCGGTGTCGAGTTTGCCCCGCTGCGACAGTTCCCTGAAAATGCGCGACACCAGATGGGTGTGCTGGGCCGGCGAGATGTCGCGATAGTCCGGAATCTGGCAGCATTCCCACATCAGCCGCACCCGCTCGGCGCTATCGGCGAACGCGCTCAGTTCGCTTTGCGCCAGCGCCTCGAGGGTGCGCTGGTCGATGGCGGTCGGGGCGCGGGTGAGGCCGGGCCGGTCGGGCACGCGGTCGAGCGAGCCGCGCAAGTCCTTAAGCGAGTCGAAATCGAGGTCCGGGTTGCGCCATTGCAGCATCTTGACCGGCTCGAAATCGTGGCCCTCGATGCGCTCGATCAGTTCCGCGTCGAAGGCGTCGGCAAGGCCGGTCGTGCCGAAGGTGCCGTTGGTGGTGTGGCGACCGGCGCGACCGGCGATCTGGCCGAACTCGGCCGGGGTCAGCGGCCGCGTCTGGTAGCCGTCGAACTTGGTTTCCGAGGCGAAGGCGACATGGTTGAGCCCGAGATTGAGCCCCATGCCAATGGCGTCGGTGGCGACGAGAAAATCGACATCGCCGTTTTCGAACAGGTCGACCTGGGCGTTGCGGGTGCGCGGGGAGAGCGCTCCCATGACGACGGCGGCGCCGCCGCGCTCGCGCCGGAGCAGTTCGGCGATGGCATAGACCTCGGCGGCCGAGAAGGCGACGATGGCGGTGCGGGCCGGCTGGCGGGTGATCTTTTTCGAGCTGGCCCAGGTCAGGGTCGAAAGGCGCGGCCGGTGGACGATCTCGACGCCGGGCAACAGCTTTCTGACGATCGGCACCATGGTCGCGGCACCGAGGAGCAGCGTCTCCATGCGGCCACGGGCCGAAAGAAGACGGTCGGTGAAGACGTGCCCGCGATCGAAATCCACGGCGGTCTGGATTTCGTCGATGGCGAGGCAATCCACGGCGAAGTCGAGCGGCATGGCCTCGACCGTCGCCACCCAGTAGCGGGGCCTCGGGGGCACCAGCCTTTCCTCGCCGGTGACGAGCGCCACCTTGTCGGCGCCGACCTGTGCCGCCATGCGCTGGTAGACCTCGCGGGCAAGCAGCCTCAATGGCAGGCCGATCATCCCGCTGGGATGGGCCAGAATGCGCTCGATGGCGAAATGGGTCTTGCCGGTATTTGTCGGGCCGAGTACGGCCCTGAGGCTACCGGTCTGGCCATCAAACATACTCGTCACGGAAGAAGCACCAGGGAATAAAACTCTGTCTCATCATGGCACGCCGAAAGGGATTCGACCAAGCCTGGCTTAACAATAGAAACAAAACCGGAACAAAACCGGCCCGAATCGGCTGCGACTCGAAAATGCCGGTTTGTTCTCCGCTTGCTGTTGGGGCCATGTCGCTCGAATCACACAAAGAAACCGGTCGCTGACCCTATTGCGACAAAGCAAGGCACAAAATGCGTTCACCAAGCTTGCCATCGGCTTAACCGGTTCGGAATCGGGGGGGTTGTTAGCGGAAGGTAAAGCCATCGGACGACAAGAAATTTCGCTGCTTAGGGAGGAATCGCCCGGATTCAGGGCGGGAAAAACGGCAGAATTAGCGAAATAAACCTTGCCGCCCCAAAACGGCACAAGGGTCCGGAGCGCTCCGCGGGCGCGGGTGCCGGGTGCTTTTTCCGGTAAACGCATCGGCAGCCCGGCCGGTCGTCGCGGGTGGGTGCCAGAACGGGACGTCGGGGAAGGTGGGCGGATCGGACCATGCTCCGGATCGCGGTGCTTGCGGCGTCAAGCCAAAGCCGGCACCACGGCATGCGCCCTGCCAGGCGAATGCAGGGCGGCGCGGGTCCTTGTCGCGGAGGCCGTCGGTCCGGCTATTTGAGCTTGGTCATGACCATGGAGAGATCGCCGGCGGCGGTGGCCATGAGCACGCGATAGGGGATGAAATAGCCGGATGTGCCCAGCGGCGCGTACCAGACGAGGATCTTGTCCGACTGTGCCAGGTAGTCGGTGATCTCGGAATTCTCGTAATGGCCGGAAATCGGGATATACCTGACCCGGCACAGAACCACCGGACCCTGGTAGCCGGTGCGGGCCGAGGTGGCCATCTGTTCGGCGCCGAAGCTCATGGCGAGGTCGTAGCGTTCCATGCCGGTAAAGATGTGGAGCCGCCTGTTGCACAGGTCCGGCGACAGGGCGCTGCCCTTGAGGATGAACGAGGCGATGGGGTCGGTCACCCCGCTCAGATGCTTGCGCTCGAGCGCGACGCGGCCGTAGTCGGACTGCATCGGCGGGCTGACCTTGAAGGCGGTGGCGTTGCCGCTGGTGTAGGAGACATCGACGGCGAACTGCTCGCCGCGCGCCCGCGTCGTCAGCGAGAAGTCGCGGGCGGTGAGGCCGGATGCCGCCGAGCGGCCGGCCGAATCGGCGCTCGCCGTGCCGCTCGCCACCAGCGTGCCGACGCCCGCGACGTTGGCACCGACATCGACCTCGTAGCTGGAACCGTCGTCGGCGAAATGCACGTCGAGACTGGCGACGTTGATGCCGGCCAGGGAGATGACGAATTCAGCCCTCGAATCGACTTCGGCGGCATCGGCGCCGAAGGTCAGGATCAAGCAGAGAACGAGAAAGACGCCCCGCCGCCAGAACGGCTTGTCGAGGACGCCGCCCGGCCGGGCAAATCCGAATTCGGCCGGACCATTAAAAGCGCGTTCGACCAATTGAGAACTCCACACACACGCAACATGACAAACAGAGTATTTCCGCACATGCCTAAAAAAAGGTGAAGCCAGTGCGGCCGAATGGGCCGAATGCGCCCGAAAGCCGACACGCCGCTTGACGGGGCTGAAGGGTTTGACTATCTAGACGCGACTTTTTCTCAGGCTCAGGTTCGGCTGCCGGGGCGGACTTCGACCGCACGGCGCCGTTTGGCGTTACAGGAACCCTCAAAATGTCCATGCGTTGCGAACTGACCGGCAAGGGCGTGATGACCGGCAACAAGGTCAGCCACGCGATGAACCACACCCGCCGGCGCTTTCTGCCCAATCTGTGCCGGGTGACCCTCATTTCCGACGCGCTGGCGCGTTCGGTCAAGTTGAGGATCGCGGCGAGCACGCTGCGCACGATCGAGGCCAATGGCGGACTCGACAGCTTCCTTTTGACCGCCAACGTGCGCAAGCTGTCCGATCGCGCCCTGGCACTCAGGCAAGAGGTCAAAGCCGCGATGGCCTCGTAAGGCGACGCGCCTTATGGCATAAGGTTTCGATGCGGCGCCCATGCGGCGCCGTTTCGCTTTTTTGCGGCCGACAAGCGCCCCGATGATCCGTTCGGCAAGCGCAACCCGGCCGGTTTTCAGCCCGCCCCGGTCACCCGCCGGCCAGCGGATAAAGGAAAGTAGGCGCCCATGCGCATGCGCTTCTCTCTGGCGGTTCTCGCCATGATCGCCGTCGTGGCGACCTCCAACTATCTCGTGCAGTTTCCGGTTCAAGGCACCGTCGGAGGCGTCGAACTCGGCAATATCCTCACTTGGGGCGCCTTCACCTATCCGGTGGCCTTCCTCGTGACCGACCTGACCAATCGCCATTTCGGACCGGCGACGGCGCGGCGGGTGGTGCTGTTCGGCTTCGTGCTCGCCGTTCTGTGGTCGGTGTTCCTCGCGACCCCGCGGATCGCCATCGCCTCGGGCGCTGCCTTCCTTGTCGCCCAATGGCTCGACGTGACGATCTTCGATCGGCTGCGCGCCAATCCGCGCTGGTGGCGGGCGCCGCTCGTGTCTTCGCTCTTCGGCTCGGTCGTCGACTCGATCCTGTTCTGGGGCGTGGCGTTCTCGGCGAGCTTCGCCTTCGTCGATGCGGTGTTCGGCACGGCGGACGGCTCGCTCGGCTTTGCGATCCCGTTCTGGGGCGTCGGACCGGACGTGCCGCTCTGGGTGTCGCTGGCGCTCGGCGATTTCGCCATCAAGCTTCTGATCGCGGCGGTGCTGCTCGTGCCCTACGGGGCGTTGCGGCGGCTGATATCCGACCGTGCCTTGCGTCCGGTCAAGGCCTGACCATTCCCATCACTGTGCGGAACAGGGTGCCGTCGTTTCCACGACGGCGCCGAAGTCCTTGCGGGCAACAGCAGCATCGACAAAGGCGATGCGCTCGGGGTCGAGCTCGGGCAGTACCTTGCTGACATCCCAGTCCTCGGGGGTGCCTTCGCCTGCCTCGGCGAGGAAACGTCTGAGATAGTATTCGATGTCGGGATTGAACGAGACGATTGTATCGATTTGCCGCGCCATGAAGAGCACTTCGATCGGATACGCGAATCCGGTTTGCGCATTGGTGAGCATTTCGGAAACGAGGGTATTAAAGCGACGACCGGCATCTGTGCCCGATGGCTTGGGTAGTGCGCCGCAGAACCGAAATCCCTCAACTTCGAAACGGGTGCGTTCCATCAGTAGAAGGAGTCCGGATACTGCATATTTGCAGAATCCGACGCCCGCGTTGTTCGTGTCGGCCACATAGCGTTTCCAGGCATTGTAGCGTGTATCGACTTCGCCGGTTTGTCTGAAGGATGGATAACGGAAGTTGTAGACTTCGAAATCCTTGTCGAGATGAACCAGGCAATCCACGACAGATCCTTGGCTCGGTGGCATGTCGACGAATTTGAGCGAAAGCTCTTGAGGCGTGAGCTCGCTCAAATCGGGATGTGGATGGGACTCGAAGGACCAGCTGAGTTCTTGCGCAAGAGCCTGCCCGACAAGGCTGGATAGCCATAGTAACATCGTCGCCAAAGCAAGAGCGCTTTTGCTTATGCGCGTGTTTAACGAGAGCTTATTCACGGTGATTCAGCTCCGCTTAGTCTTGCCCCATCGAAAGCTAGCAGGCCATAGATATGAACGAAACGGAAAACGATCCGCAGCAATGCCGAATTCTGCGAGAAATCGAGCGTGAGATTCTCCGGCAGATCGATAGCAAGAAAACGGAGCGCCAGAATCTTGAATCTGATCGCGACAAGGTGCGAGCCGATATCCTTCGCATGAATGCGAGACTTCAAGAGTTTGAGCGCGCCGCGGCTGCAGCAGCATTTGCGTCTGTCATGCGTGGTGATGGCGGTGCCGCCATTGGAGCGCTCGCCACAGAGCTTGGTATCAAAATTGACAGAACCAGGGATCAGATTAGGTAGCGGCAGCGCGAGCACGACGAAATCATGGCGCGCCTAGACGATCTTCTCGATCAGCAGAGCCGGCTTGAACAAAGCCTGGCCGACAATGCAGGCCGAATGCGCGATCTCAATTGCGTCGCATAGGGGCATCACTCCGGCAGCCCGAACTCCAGCAGCAGCGTGCGTTCCCACTCGTTGTAATTGTTGTCCGAGACGATGACAAAACGCGTCTCGCCATTGGGCGCGGCATGGACGGTGATGCCTTCCATGTTGTCGATGGCGCCGCCGGAGGCGGTGAGCACCACGTCGCCGCTGATGGCGGCGCCCGGTCGCACCTCGTTGGCGGCAATGCGCCTCACCTGCATGACGAAGCCGAAAATGCCGGTGCCGCGTTCCAGAAGCAGCATGTCGCCGTTCGGCAGGAAGGCGCAATCGGTCGGGTTGAGTCCGGGCGTCCTGACGATCGAGAATTCGCCGCGGTCGCGACTGCCGCGCATATAGGCGGCGAGATTGCCCTCCGCGGTCTCGTCGCCCTCGGTGATCAGCATGGTCGAACCGGCGACCGGCGAGGCGTCGGAGGCGATGCACACCGCCTCGAGCGAGTCGTTCGTCCGCAGATGCGACAGCCAATCGGGGATGTCGACCTCGCGCGCGGCACCGCCGGGGCGGCCGTCGACAATGTCGAAATCGGCGACGCGCGTCAGATTCTCGAAACCGACTCGGACGGCGGCGATTTCGCCATCGCGGGTGATCGGGGTGATCGCCTCGGCGTCGCGGGCATAGGCGCGTGGCAGGGCGTTGCCTTGCGAATTGCGAATGGCCTCGACGGTGACGCCGACCAGTTCGCGCATGACGCCGGCCTCGTCGTAGATGAGCTGGCCGGAAATGAACCAGCCCTTGTCGGACACCATAGCCAGCCTCTGCTCGCGGTCGGTGAAGGCGAGGCCCGACAAGCCGCCGAACGAGGTGGCGTCCGACTTCAGTTCCATCCCGCCGCGCCAGACGGTGCCGTCGACCGCCTCGCCGATGGCGGCGTCCTTGAACGTCGCGATCGGAACGGCCATCACGGTGATTTCCTCGGCTCCGGCGCCCGCTGCAAGGACGAACACGATAACGGCGGCAAGCGGGGAACGGAGCATCACGGGCGCTTCTTGCGGGGTCCCGACGGCGGTTCTTCATCGAACAGCTCGGCGAGCTTGTCGGTGATGGCGCCGCCGAGCTCCTCGGCGTCGAGCAGGGTCACGGCCCGCCGGTAGTAGCGGGTGACGTCGTGGCCGATGCCGATGGCGATCAATTGGATGGGCGAACGCAATTCGATATCCTCGATGACCTCGCGTAAGTGCGCTTCGAGATAATTGCCGGGATTGACGCTCTGGGTCGAGTCGTCCACCGGGGCTCCATCGGAAATCACCATGAGGATGCGGCGGTTTTCGGGCCGGACCATCAAACGTTTGTGCGCCCATTGCAGGGCCTCGCCGTCGATATTCTCCTTGAGCAGTCCCTCGCGCATCATCAGCCCGAGATTGCGGCGGGCATGGCGCCAGGGTTCGTCGGCGCTCTTGTAGACGATGTGGCGGATATCGTTGACGCGGCCGGGATTGGGCGGGCGGCCGGCCTCGAGCCAGGCCTCGCGCGACTTGCCGCCCTTCCAGGCCTTGGTGGTGAAACCGAGAATCTCGACCTTGACGCCGCAGCGTTCGAGCGTTCGGGCGAGAATGTCGCCGCAGATCGCCGCGATGGTGATCGGGCGCCCGCGCATCGAGCCGGAATTGTCGATCAGAAGCGAAACGATCGTGTCGCGGAAATCCATGTCGTTCTCGACCTTGAACGACAGCGGCTGCAGGGGATCGGTGACGACGCGCGTGAGGCGCGCCGTATCGAGCAGGCCCTCGTCGAGATCGAAGGTCCAGCTGCGGTTCTGCTGCGCCATCAGCCGGCGCTGCAGCTTGTTGGCGAGGCGGGCGACGGCGCCGGCGAGGCTTTCGAGCTGGCGGTCGAGCAATTGCCTCAGTTGTTCGAGTTCCTCGGGCGGGCACAATTGGCTGGCTTCCACCACCTCGTCGAAAGCGGTCGAGAAGACCTTGTAGGTCGCCGCATTGGCAATGCGGCCGTCGTCCTTGCCGGGCGGCGGCGGTGCCGGGGTTTCCTCGCCGGCCTCGGAATCGCGCTCCTCTTCGGCTTCCCGGTAATCGGTCTCGGCGCCCTCGGTCTCGCCGTCCTCCTCGGCCGTGCCCTCGGCCATGTCCTGTTCGGCATCGACGTCCTCGGATTGGCCCTGGCCCTGCTCGGGCTCGGAGGACTGGTCGCTTTCGCCGTCCTTTTGGTCGTCGCCCTGGTCGTCGTCGTCTTTGTCGAATTCGCCGAGTTCGGCGTCGGACAGGAGTTCGAGGTCGTTGAGCAATTGCCGCGCGGCCCGGGAGAAGGCCTCCTGATCGGCGACGGCACTGCCGAGGGCGTCAAGGCTCCTCGTGCAGCGGGTCTCGATCTCGCCGCGCCACAGGTCAACCAGGCCCTGGCCGGATTCGGGCACGTCGATGCCGCCGAGCCTTTGGCGCAGCATGACGCCGAGCGCTTCGGCGAGCGGCGCGTCGTCCTTGTCGGTGACGTGGCCGAGATTGGCGCGAAATAGGCGGTCGTCGAGCGCCTGGGCAAGGTTGTCGCGCATGCCGGGCAGGCGCCGGCATCCCAGGGCTTCGACGCGAGCCTGTTCGAGTGCGTCGAAAGCGGCGCGGGCCTGCGGATCGGCCGGGGCGCGGCGGCGGTGGGTTTGCTCGTCATGGGCGGCGAGCCGCATGGCCATGGCGTCGGCCTGGCCGCGGGCGATGGCAATGTCGCGCAGGGTCGGCAGACGCGGCAGGTTGGCAATGCGGGCCTTGTCCCTGGTCAGGATCGGCCGGTCGGAGGTGAAGGCCACCTCGATATCGGTCTTGCCGGCAATGGCGCGCAGGGTCGCTCCGACCGCGCTCTTGAAGGGGGCGGCGGCATCGGGCTTGTTCGACTTCGGGCGCGGCGGTTGCGGCATCGGCATTGGTTCTATGTGATTGGGAAGAGGACGGCCCCCTCACCCGCCGCCTTGCGGCGACCCCTCCCCCAAGCGAGAGGGTTGTTTGTGGCACGGTATCGCCCAAATCTCACCTCTCCCTTGGGGGAGGGGTCGGACCAAAAGTCCGGGTGAGAGGGCCTTTCGATCATTTATGCGCTGATCGCCAGATTGGCGGCGCTCTCGGGAAGGTCGGCGCCGAAGACGCGCTGATAGAACTCGGCAACGACCGGGCGTTCCAGCTCGTCGCATTTATTGAGGAAGGTCAGCCGGAAGGCGAAGCCGAGATCGCCGCCGAATATCTCGGCGTTTTCGGCCCAGGTGATCACGGTGCGCGGGCTCATCACCGTCGACAGATCGCCGTTGATGAAGGCCGAGCGCGTCATGTCGGCGAGCCGGACCATGTTGGAAACGGTGACGCGCCCTTCCGCGGTCGCATCATAGGATTTGGCCTTGGCCAAAACGATGCCGGCTTCCTTGTCATGCGGCAGGTAGTTGAGCGTCGCAACGATCGACCAGCGGTCCATCTGGCCCTGGTTGATCTGCTGGGTGCCGTGATAGAGCCCCGAAGTGTCGCCGAGGCCGATGGTGTTGGTGGTCGAGAACAGGCGGAACGAGGGATGCGGCGTAATCACCCGGTTCTGGTCGAGAAGCGTCAACCGCCCGGACTGTTCGAGCACGCGCTGGATGACGAACATCACGTCCGGCCTTCCGGCATCGTATTCGTCGAAAACGAGCGCGATGTTGTTCTGCACCGCCCAGGGCAGGATGCCGTCGCGGAATTCGGTGATCTGCTTGCCGTCCTTCAGGACGATGGCGTCCTTGCCGACCAGATCGATTCGGCTGACATGGCTGTCGAGATTGACGCGGACGAGTGGCCAGTTGAGGCGGGCGGCGACCTGCTCGATATGGGTCGACTTGCCGGTGCCGTGATAGCCCTGGATCATGACGCGGCGGTTGAAATGGAAACCGGCGAGGATCGCGAGGGTGGTGTTGTGGTCGAACAGATAGTCCGGATCGAACGGCGGCACGTGCGGATCGTGTTCGGCATAGCCCCTGACGGTCATGTCGGCATCGATCCCGAATGTCTTGCGGACGTCGTAGTCCTTGTCGGGCAGGTTGGTGTATTCGGTCATTGCAGTCCCAGTCGGGCACGGATTCAGGGAGTTTTTCTCAACGAGGCGGGTCTATAGCAGCTTCCATGCGGCTGGCCTAGATGTGTGGGCGCTCCGGTGCGATGACAATGGCGAATGGCCGCCATCGGCGGCGGTGAAGTCCCGAAGCCGGCCTGTTCGGCTAGACCAGACCCTTCTGCTTCAGATGCGTATAGGCCATGATCACCGCCCGCAGACGGTCCTCGGAGGCCTTGGAGCCGCCATTGGCGTCGGGGTGGTGGGTCTTGACCAGGTCCTTGTAGGCCTTCTTGATCTCGGAAGTCGGGCGCATGCCGTCGAGACCCAGCGTCTCGAGGGCGCGGCGGTCGGGCTCGGCGAGGCTGCGCTGCGGCTTGCTCGGCTCGGCGCCGGCCGTCCCCTTGCGTCGAGCGAGGCGGGCGAACAGGTTGAGCGGATCGTGGATCTTCTTGCCGGAATAGTCGTGGCGCCTGTCGCCGGAGCGCGGCCTGGCGCCGGGTTGCCTTGCCGACAGGGTTTCCCAGGTCGGACGCTCGCCGGTGGCCGCCGCCTTGCGCGACATTTCGTCGATCTTGTCGGTGCCGGCGCCTTCGAAGAAATCGAAGGTCTGGTTGTAGAGCCTGACATGCTCGATGCAGAAATGGTGAAATTCGCCGGCCGCCCGCCAGCCCTTGGGGGCCTTGTACGGACCGGGCCGGTCGCAGCCCTCCCATTCGCACGGCGCGAGTTCGTGCGCCGGCTTGGCGGCGTGGCGCGGCTTGATGCGGATCGTGTCAAAGAACTTGGAATCGAGCTTCATCGGTCTTAACTGAACACCACCGTAAAATCCCAGCCGGAGAGCCGACCGCATGAGCGTCAGCCAGACCATCACCGACAAACTCGCCGTCCGCTTCGAGCCGTCGCTGCTCGAAGTGATCGATGAAAGCGGCCGCCATGCCCATCACAAGCCTCATCCGGGCAGCGCCGGATGGCGCGAAGGCGGCGAAACGCACTTCCGTATCAGAATCGCGACCCGCCATTTTGACGGCTTGAGCCGTCTGGCACAACACCGGCTGGTCATGGAAACGCTCGACGACGAGATCAGGGCGGGCGTGCACGCGCTCGCCATCGAAGTCGTGAAGCCATAGCACAGGCGTGTCGCTACGCCTATCTCCGCTTGCGCGCCATCCGGCCATATGTCGCGTTGCGGCAGGTCAAGACCATTCCCATGTCTACAAGCGTTTCATGTTTTGATGGACTCGGGCGCTTCTTTCACCTCTCCCTTTGGGGGAGAGGTCGACGCGAAGCGGCGGGTGAGGGGCCTTGCTACAAACGCTGAGCCTAGGCCCCCTCACCCGGACCTTCGCTTTGCTGCGGTCCGACCTCTCCCCCAAGGGAGAGGTGAAAGGTGCCAAGCGTGCCGTTTCCGTCAAGACGTGAAAGCGTCTAGGGAGTCGCCGGCTTGAGCGGGCTGACCCTCAGCTGGGTCAGACGGTTGCGCTGTTTCCGAAGGACCCGGAAGCGGCAGCCGTGAAAGGTGAACTGCTGGCCCTCGTTGGGGATCGACTTCGATTCGTGGATGACCAGGCCGGCAATGGTCGTGGCTTCCTCGTCGGGCAGGTGCCAGTTCAGCGAACGGTTGACGTCGCGGATCGGCACGTTGCCGTCGATCAGGTAGGAGCCGTCGGCCTGCTTGATGATGCCCTCGATCACCACGTCGTGCTCGTCGGCGATGTCGCCGACGATTTCCTCGAGAACGTCCTCGAGGGTGATCAGCCCCTGCACCTCGCCATATTCGTCGATCACCAGGGCGAAATGGGTGTTGCCCTTCAAAAAGGCGGTGAGTTGGGACGACAGGGGCGTGGTGTCCGGCACGAACCAGGGCTTGGTCGCCAGCTTGTGCATGTTGACGCGGCTCATGTCGCCCTGGGCGCGAATGAGGGCGCGCAGCACGTCCTTGGCGTGGACGATGCCGATGATGTCGTCGCGTTCGCCGCGATAGAGCGGCAGGCGGGTATAGGGGCTTTCGAGCACGGCCTTGATGAGATCCTCGACGGGCAGGTCGGCGTTTATGGTGACCATGCGGGTGCGATGCACCATGACGTCGGAGACTTCGAGCTCGCCGAAACGGAAAACGTTCTGGATATAAATGGCCTGACCGGCCTTGAACTTGCCGTGCTCGGCCGAGACTTCGATCAGCCCCTCGATCTCGTGGTCGGTCAGAATATCGACATGGCTGGCTTCGGCGACGCCCAGGGCCCTGAGGATGCCGCTCGCCGCGGCGCTCAACAGCCAGGTCAGGGGAAAAAGCAGCACGTAGGAGACCTGCAGCGGATAGGCGATGAACAGCGAGACCGGCTCGGGCTTGCGGATGGCCAGGGTCTTGGGCACCTGTTCGCCGATGACGATGTGCAAAGAGGAAAACAGCAGGAACCCGGTTACGAAGGCGATGACGTGCACCGCCTGGTGCGGCAGGTCGAGCGGTTCCAGCCAGGGCGTGATGATCGCCGCCACGGTCGGCTCGCCGACCCAGCCGAGCCCGAGCGAAGCCATGGTGATGCCGAGCTGGCAATTGGCGAGATAGGGCTCGACTTTCAACATGATGCGCTTGGCCAGCCTCGCGCCGAACACGCCGGTCTCGGCCAGCGCGTCGATGCGAAAGCCCCGCGATTTCACCAGGGCGAATTCGGCGGCGACGTAAAAGGCATTGGCGCCGAGCAGCAGCACGGCAATGGTCAGGTTGAGAACTGTCTCGTTCACGAAAGGGGTTCCCGCGTGGATGGGTCGGCCGGCAGATGACGTCTGAGCGTTATTGACCGTTTGCGGCCACCGGCGCAACTCCCGGCCCTCGCCTCACGGTCTGAGCGGGGTGACCTGGATCTGCGTCAGCCGGTTGCGCTGCTTTTTCAGCACCCGGAAGCGAAAGCCATAGAAGGTGAACTGCTGGCCCTGATTGGGGATCGACTGCGCCGCGTGGATGACGAGGCCGGCGATGGTCGTCGCCTCCTCGTCGGGCAGGTTCCAGTTGAGCAGGCGGTTGACGTCGCGGACCGGTACGTCGCCGTCGATCTTGTAGGAACCGTCCGCCTGCTTGGCGATGCCCGCGATCACCACGTCGTATTCGTCGGAGATGTCGCCGACGATCTCCTCGAGAATGTCTTCGAGGGTGATCAGGCCCTCGACCTCGCCATACTCGTCGACGACAAGGGCGAAATGGGCCTGGCGCTTCAAGAAGGCGTTGAGCTGGGCCGAAAGCGGCGTGGTATCGGGCACGAACCACGGCGTGGCGGCGAGCTTGCCGATATCGATGCTGTCGAGATCGCCCCTGGCGCGGAACAGGGCGCGCAACACGTCCTTGGCATGGACGATGCCGACGATTTCATCGGGCTCGCCGCGATAGAGCGGCAAGCGGGTATAGGAGCTTTCAAGTACCGCCTTGATGATATCCTCGACCGGCAGGTCGGCATCGATGGCGAACATGCGGGTGCGGTGTACCATGACGTCGCTGACCTCGAGTTCCCTGAGGTCGAGAATGCCGCCGAGCATGTCGCGGTCGCCCTTGACGACCTCGCCCTCCTGATGCAGCAGATCGACCGTGCCGCGGATTTCCTCGACGCCGGTGACGCCGGTCGAACTCCTGTCGGCGGAAACGCCGATCAGGCGCAAAACGGTGCGCACGATGACCTCTACCGCGATGCTGATCGGTGCGAAAACGGCGATGACCGGCCTGACGAACGGCGCCACTGCCAAGGCGAAGCCATCGGGATGATTGATGGCCCAGGTCTTGGGCAGGACCTCCGAGAAGATCACCACCGCCAGAGTCATGCCGACGGTGGCATAGACGACGCCGGTATCGCCGAAAACGGTGATGAGCAGGCTCGTCGCCAGCGACGAAGCGAGGATGTTGACGAGGTTGTTGCCGAGCAGGAGGCCGCCGAGCAGGCGTTCCTTGTCCGAAGTCAGCCGCTCGACGGTTTCGGCGCGTTTCGAACCGGATTTGACCAGGGCATGCATGCGGGCGCGCGACGCCGCCGTCAGGGCCGTCTCCGAGCCGGAAAAGAACGCCGACAGCAAGAGCAGCACGACAATACCTATGAGCGTGGCCCAGGTGGCGGTGATCATTGCGCCAGCTTTTCCGCAAGGAACGAGGTGACGGCGGAGACATCGACGCCCTTTTCAACAAATGACTGGCCGATTCCGCGTGTCAGGATAAAGGTCAGCGCCCCGCGCTCGACCTTCTTGTCCTGGGCGATGGCCTCGACCAGGACTTCGAGCGTCGGCTTGTCGCCCTTTATGTCGCCCAGCGCGGTCGGCAGGCCGACCGCCTGCAGATGCCGCTCGGCCCTTAGCGCGTCCTGGGACGGGCACAGGCCGAGCCGGACCGAGAATTGATGGGCGAGCACCATGCCGATGGCGACGCCTTCGCCATGATGGAGCCGGTCGGAATAGCCCGTTGCCTTTTCGAGGGCGTGCCCGAAGGTGTGGCCGAGATTGAGCAGGGCGCGGACGCCCGCCTCCTTTTCGTCGGCCAGAACGAAACGCGCCTTGGCGGCGCAGGAGCGGGCGATGGCCTCGGCGCGGGACGGGCCGCCGGCAAAGATGTCGCGGGCATTGGCCTCGAGCCAGTTGAAGAACTCGGCATCGTCGATCAGCCCGTATTTGGCCACTTCCGCATAGCCGGAGCGGAACTGGCGTTCGCTTAAGGTCTGAAGGGCGTCGAGATCGGCGAGAACGAGGCGCGGCTGGTGGAAGGCACCGCACAGGTTCTTGCCGAACGGGGTGTTGATGCCGGTCTTGCCGCCGACCGAGGAATCGACCTGGGCCAGAAGCGAGGTCGGCATCTGGACGAAATCCATGCCGCGCCGCGTGATGGCGGCGGCAAAGCCGGCAAGGTCGCCGACGACGCCGCCACCAAGGGCGACGACGAGGTCGCGGCGCTCGAGACGCGCCGCCAGAAGCCCGTTCACCACGTCGGTCAGGTGGGAATAGCTCTTGGTGCTCTCGCCGGCCGGCACGACGATGGTCTCATAGCCGATGCCGGCGGCGCGAAGGCTCTGTTCGAGCCGCGGCAATTGCGCGACGGCGACGTTCCCGTCGGTGACGATGCCGAAGCGGGCGCCCTCGAAGCGCTCGGCGAGCATTAAGCCGGCCCGCTCGAACAGGCCATGGCCGACATGGATGTCGTATGGGCTGTCGGGCAGGGCGATGGGAACGATGGTGTCAGTTGCGGTCATTTTCCGTCCGGATGAGGCGTTTGGCGAGTGCGTCAAGGATTTCGCGGGCGATGGATTCGTGCGGCACGTCGCGGGATTCCACGGTGATGTCGGCCTCGGCATAGACCGGATAGCGCTGGTCGATCAGTTCCCTCAGGGTGCCGCGCGGGTCGGCGGTCTTGAGAAGCGGGCGGTTGGAGCGCCGCAACACCCGGGCGAACAGCGTGTCGAGGTCGGCCTTGAGCCAGACGCTGACGGCCGCGTCGCGGATCAGGGCGCGGGTGTCGGCGTTCATGAAGGCGCCGCCGCCGGTGCCGAGCACGATGTCGGCTTCGCCGATCAGCCGGGCGATGACGCGCGCCTCGCCGGAGCGGAACTCGGCCTCGCCATGTATTTCGAAGATTTCGGGGATGCTCATGCCGGCCGCCGTCTCGATCTCGGCGTCGGAATCGACGAAGCGGCGTCCGAGCGTTGCCGCCAGCCGCCGGCCGACCGTGGTCTTGCCGGCGCCCATCATGCCGATCAGGACGACCGGCCGGCCGCCGAGCGCCGCGAGCACGGCATCGGCGGCACCGTCGGCAAGCGGACGGGGTTCCATGCCGGCCTGCTGCCGGTCGTCGTCGCTGTTTTGTCCTTGCTGGGACATCTTTGTTCATCGGCGTTCCGGGGACGGGCGCGGCCCGTCGATCGGCAACTAGATGACACGGCGCCGCGGCCCGGAGCAAGGGTGGCGGGCGGTTTCGGCGCGGCGCGGCGTCTGCGGCCTTGATCGCGGCGGGCAAATCGGGGACAAGTGCAAGACTTGCCGCTTGGCGAAACGCTTTTCGATTGGCCCGTTCATGCCGTCTCTGCTGCGCTTCCTCATTGTTCTTCTGTTTCTGGCCGGGCTCGTCTTCGGTGCCATGGTGGCGCTGCCGATCTTCGTGCAGCCGAACGAGAAGGACGTGATCGTGCGCATCCCGGCCCGGGACCTGTTCGGCGAAGACTAGTACTGTGCGCGCCATGAGCGGCGGCGGCGCCCAGATCGAAGCCTTTCTCGAAATGATGAGCGCCGAGCGCGGCGCGGCAACCAATACGCTCATCGCCTACGCCCGCGACCTTGCCGATTATTCAGGCTATCTCCAGCAGAGCGGCCGCACCGTCCACGACGCCGACCGCCGGGCCGTGGCCGGCTACCTCGCCCGGCTCGAGGCCGAGGGGCTGTCGCCGCGTTCGGCGGCGCGGCGGTTGAGCGCGGTGCGGCAGTTCCACCGCTTCCTTTTGAGCGAGGGCATGCGCGCCGACGACCCGACCCGCATCGTCGCCGCCCCCAAGCCGCGCCGGTCGCTGCCCAAGGTCCTGTCCGTCGCCGAGGTCGACAAGCTCCTGACGCTGGCCGAGAGCGAAGCGGCGGCCGAGGCGCCCGAGGGTGGCGCGGGCGCGGCGGCACGGCGGCTCAACGTCATGATCGAACTGCTCTATGCCACCGGCCTGCGCGTTTCCGAACTGGTGACGCTCAGGCGCGCCGCCGTGCTCGAGGAGGCGCAGTACCTGATGGTCGTCGGCAAGGGCGGACGCGAGCGCATGGTGCCGTTGACCGACAGGGCGCGCGACGCGCTCCTCGCCTGGAAGACGCGTCTTGGGCCCGGCGTCTTCCTGTTTCCCGCCGACGGGGCGGCGGGACACCTGAGCCGCCAGGTCTTCGCCCGCGAACTGAAGGCGCTCGGCGCCCGGGCCGGCATCGCCTCGACGCGGCTTTCCCCGCATGTCATCCGCCACGCCTTCGCCAGCCACCTGCTGCAGGGCGGCGCCGATCTCAGGGCGGTGCAGATGCTTTTGGGCCATGCCGACATCTCGACGACGCAGATTTATACGCATGTACTCGACGAAAGGTTGCGGGAATTGGTGGAGACAAGGCACCCGCTCAACGACCCGCCGGGCGAAACTTGACAGGTTCGGGCGCGAAAGCCACTTTCCAGCCAAAATGGCACGGCAAGAAGCGCCGCAACAGATGGCACAACTGGCGGTAACCGCATGCAGACCTATCTCGATTTCGAAAAGCCCGTGGCCGAGCTTCAGGGCAAGATCCAGGAGCTCAAGTCGCTGGCGTCCACCGATCAGGCCGTGTCGATCGACGAGGAGGTCGGGCGGCTGCAGGCCCGCGCCGACGAGGCGCTCACCGACATCTACAAAAAGCTCACCCCCTGGCAGAAGACCCAGGTCGCCCGGCATCCGCAGCGGCCGCATTTTTCCGACTACGCCAGGGCGCTCATCACCGAGTTCGTGCCGCTCGCGGGCGACAGGAAGTATTCCGAGGACGCGGCCATCCAGGCCGGCTTCGGGCGCTTTCGCGGCACGCCGGTCGCCGTTATCGGCCAGGAACAGGGATCGACCACCGAAAGCCGGTTGAAGCACAATTTCGGCATGGCCAAGCCCGAGGGCTACCGCAAGGCGGTCAGGGTCATGGAAATGGCCGACAAGTTCGACCTGCCGATCCTTTCCTTCGTCGACACCAAGGGTGCCTATCCCGGCATCGGGGCCGAGGAGCGCGGCCAGGCCGAGGCCATCGCCCGCTCGACCGACATGTGCCTTTCGGTGGGGGTGCCCAACCTGGCCGTGATCATCGGCGAAGGCGGTTCGGGTGGCGCCATCGCCATTGCCGTCGCCAACAAGGTCCTGATGCTCGAACACGCCATCTATTCGGTGATCGAACCCTCGGCGGGCGCCGCGATCCTGTTCCGCGATCCGGCCAAGGCGCCGGAAATGGCGGCGGCCCAGAAGATCACCGCCGCGGACATGCTGGCGCTCGGCATCGTCGACGGCATCATTGCCGAGCCGATCGGCGGCGCCCATCGCCACCACGACGCCATCATGAAGGCGACCGAAGCGGAGATCGAAGGCTTTCTCGTCGATTTTGCCAATTTCTCGCGCGAACAGGTCCGCGAGCACCGCCGCGACAAGTTCCTGAAGATGACCACGTCCATCACGCCGGTGTGAGGTCATGGGGCGGTCGGCCGGATTCATGCTAGGACGCCGCGGAATGGTTACGCGCGGGTAACCGATTGATGTTCAAATCCAAGTTTCAGCGGACGCATCCGGCGTCCGGAGCAGCGCGCGGTTGGACCGATTGATCTTTGTTCGTAGAGTTCTCAAATCCATGGCGCTTCTGGTTGTTGTGGCGCTCGTCTCCTCGTGCAGCGGGCTGATCGAAGGCGACATGCGCCATATGGTGCCGTTGTCCGATGCCGCGCATTCAAGGCTCAAGGCCATGGGCTCGTCGCCGGCCGAGGCGATGATCGTGCGCATCTTCAAGGAAGAATCCACACTCGAGGTGTGGAAGCATACCAGGGATGACGACTACGAGCTGTTCAAGTCCTACGACATCTGTGCCTGGTCGGGCGAGCTTGGGCCCAAGATCAGGGAGGGCGACCGGCAGGCGCCGGAAGGCTTTTATTCGATCACGCCGGGGCTGATGAACCCGCGCTCCAACTACTATCTCGCCTTCAATACAGGTTTCCCGAACAAGTTCGACCGGGTCTGGGGCCGCACCGGCGCCGACCTGATGGTGCATGGCGATTGTTCGTCGCGCGGGTGCTATGCCATGACCGACGCGCAGATCGCCGAGATCTACGCCCTCGGGCGCGAGTCGTTCACCGGCGGACAGCGCAAGTTCGAATTGCAGATCTTCCCGTTCCGGATGACCAACGAGAACATGCTCAAGCACCGCAAGTCCGAGCACATCGCCTTCTGGCGCAACATCAAGGAAGGCTACGACGCCTTCGAGCTGAGCCGGAAGGAAGTTGACTGGGACGTGTGCGAGAAACGCTACACCTTCTTCCCGGCCGGCGGGGCGACCGACGCCGCCGGCGCCTGCCCGGCCGAGACGACCCGGCCCGACCTGATGGCCATGGTTGCGGCCAAGCAGGCGGCCGACCTTTCGGAGTTCGAGACAGCTTCGGCCGAACTCGACGGCAAGGAAGCCGAAAAGCTCAAGCGCGAGGAAGAGGCGCGGATCGCCGCGGCCGAAAGCGCCAAGCGCAGCGCCGAGTTCAACGCCGCCGTCACGGAAACGACCGGCGGCATCTCGGAGGCCGTCACCGGCTTTTTCGGCAATCTGTTCGGCGCCGGTTCGGGCGGGAGCGGCGCGCCGCCTTCCGGCGAGATCGTCACCAACGCCCCCCGCCCGGCGCCGGTCCTGCCGCGCGGCTAGCGGCGGTATCTCCGAAGGCGGCGGGAGGCAGCGCCTGCCGGCAGCGGTGCCTGAATGAACAGCACCAACACAACGGTCCGGTCTTAAGTCAGCTCACTCCATCGGCCATATTGGCGGCCCTGTGGTCAATTCGCCAGGGCGGCAAAGGCCGCATGGTGCCCGGCTTGACGGCGATGTGTTCGCATTGTAAATAACCAGAAAGATATATAACAATCT
>JAHJQZ010000005.1 GCA_018818925.1 Alphaproteobacteria bacterium | reverse complement strand
CCATGACCCAGATCCCAGATTTCACCACGATCGACCTCGGCACCACAAAAGCCCCTGAGGTGACGCCCGCCGGCGGCGTGTGGACGACGCCCGAAGGCATCGACGTGAAGCCGGTTTACACTGCCGCCGACACTACCGGTCTCGATTTCCTCGACACCTATCCAGGACTCGCTCCCTTCATCCGCGGTCCCTATCCGGCAATGTACGTGACCCAGCCCTGGACCATCCGCCAGTATGCCGGGTTCTCGACTGCTGAGGAATCGAACGCCTTTTACCGCCGCAACATCGCGGCCGGCCAGAAAGGGCTTTCGGTTGCGTTCGACCTTGCGACCCACCGCGGCTACGACAGCGACCATCCGCGCGTCAAAGGGGACGTTGGCATGGCCGGCGTCGCGATCGACAGCATCTACGACATGCGCACGCTGTTTTCGGGCATCGACCTTTCCCAGATGTCAGTATCGATGACCATGAACGGCGCTGTCCTACCCGTCCTCGCGTTGTTCATCGTCGCCGGCGAGGAACAGGGCGTGCCGCCGGAAAAACTATCGGGCACCATTCAGAACGATATTCTGAAAGAATTCATGGTGCGCAACACCTACATCTACCCGCCACAGCCATCGATGCGGATCATCTCGGACATCTTCACCTATACGTCCGAAAAGATGCCGCGTTTCAACTCGATTTCGATTTCCGGCTACCACATGCAGGAAGCCGGCGCGACGGCCGACCTCGAGCTCGCCTACACGCTCGCCGACGGCTTCGAATACGCCCGCGCCGGCGTTGCGGCGGGCCTCGACATCGACGCCTTCGCCCCGCGCCTCAGCTTCTTCTGGGCCATTGGCATGAACTTCTTCATGGAAGTCGCCAAAATGCGCGCCGCCCGCGCCATCTGGGCCAAACTGATCCAGAATGAGTTTCAGCCGAAAAACGCCAAATCGCTGGCGCTCAGAACCCATTGCCAGACGTCCGGCTGGTCGTTGACCGCGCAGGACGTGTTCAACAACGTCACCCGCACCTGCATCGAGGCGATGGCCGCCACCCAGGGCCACACCCAGTCCTTGCACACCAATGCGCTCGACGAAGCGATTGCCCTGCCGACCGATTTCTCGGCCCGCATCGCGCGCAACACACAGCTCTTCCTCGCCCAGGAAAGCGGCACCACCCGAATCGCCGATCCATGGGGTGGCAGCTTCTATGTGGAACGCCTGACGCAGGAACTCGCGAACAAGGCGTGGGCCCACATTCAGGAAGTCGAGGAACTCGGCGGCATGTCGAAGGCCATTGAGGCCGGCATCCCTAAGATGCGCATCGAGGAAGCGGCGGCCCGCACCCAGGCCCGCATCGACGCGGGCACGCAGACGATCGTCGGCGTCAACAAGTACCGTGCCGCCGACGAGGCCAAGATCGAAATTCTCAGGGTCGACAACGACAGCGTCCGCCGCCAGCAGCTCGCGAAACTCGTGCGCCTGCGCGCCGAACGCGACGAGGAAAAAGTTCAGGCGAGCCTTGCCGCCCTCACCGAAGGCGCCCGCGGCGGTGGCAACCTGCTCGCGCTCGGCGTCGATGCGGCCCGCGCAAAAGCGACCGTCGGAGAGATTTCCGATGCCATGGAAGCAGTCTACGGCCGCCATCAGGCCGAAATTCGCACCATTTCCGGCGTCTACAAGCACGAGGGCAGAGCGATGGAAGGGCTGAAACGTGTTCAGGCCATGGTCGAAACGTTCGCCGAGCACGACGGTCGCCGGCCCCGCCTGCTGGTCGCCAAGATTGGACAGGACGGGCACGATCGCGGCCAGAAGGTGATCGCCACCGCGTTCGCCGACCTCGGCTTCGATGTCGATATCGGGCCGTTGTTCTCAACGCCCGAGGAGGTTGCCCGCCAGGCCGTCGAAAATGACGTCCACATCGTCGGCGTGTCGTCACTGGCCGCCGGCCACCTGACGCTCGTGCCCGAGTTGAACGCCGCCCTCGAAGCCCAGGGCCGCGGCGACATCATGATCGTGGTCGGCGGCGTCATCCCGCCGGAAGACTACGATGCCGTCTATGCCGCCGGCGCCAAGGCCATCTTCGGCCCCGGCACCAACATTCCCGGGGCCGCCGCCGACCTCATCGCCAAGCTCAACGAACAACTGGGTTACGCACCGGCTGAGGCTGCGGAATAGACAAGGCCATTCATCGTTCCAGCTGACATCCCGCACGCCCGTGTGGGTGGGCTGGGCGAACGGCGCGGCGCGCTCACGCCTCGATCAAGCCATCACGCCGCGCATCACATCGAGAAACCGTGCGACGTCGGTCTCGTCATTATAGGCATGCGGGCTCAGCCGCAGTCGGCCGAGGCGCGGCGCGGCAAATACGTCGGCCGCCGCCAGCCGCACCGGCAGATCAGCCGGCATCCCGTCCGTAAACCCTAGGCATAACAGGTGCCCCGCCCGGTCGGCCGCCGGCAGCAGCTCGATGCCCGGCAGATCCGCGAGCCCCGCCGCCAGCCGGCCGGTCAATGCCGCCGAATAAGCGCCGAGCGCCGCCGGCCCCCAGTCGGCCACCATCTCCATGGCGACCGCCGCCATCTCCATCGAAATGAAGTGATCCCGCTCGCCCATGTCGTAGCGCCGGGCATCGTCACGGTAGGACGTGTCGGCAAAATAGACCGGCGCCTCCGCCCGCACCGCCTTGCGCCCGATTGCGGTCTGTTCGAGCGGCACGCCGTGCTGATGGCGCCTGGCCACGTAGACGAACGCGCGGCCATAGGGCCCGAGCAGCCATTTGTAGGTCGGAAAGCAGACGAAGT
>JAHJQZ010000069.1 GCA_018818925.1 Alphaproteobacteria bacterium | reverse complement strand
TTGGCCGAGATCGGCGTGCGCGGCGAGCTCTTGCGGTCTTGCCGCGCATAGCCGAAATAGGGAATGACGGCCGTGATCCTGCGGGCCGAGGAACGCCTGAGGGCATCGGCGAGGATCAGCAGTTCCATCAGGTTGTCATTGGCTGGGAACGAGGTCGACTGGATGATGAAGACATCCTCGCCGCGGACATTCTCGTTGATCTCGACAAAGATTTCCTTGTCGGCGAAGCGGCGGACCGTGGCATCGGTCAGGGGCAGCTCCAGATAGTCGGAAATGGAGGTGGCCAGCGCCAGGTTGGAATTGCCCGTCACCAGTTTCATATGGTTCCCGCCTGGATTGCGTCGCCTACCTCGCGCCGGCGCCGAAGTGTGACGCCTTGTTATCGACTCGCAGGGCGCGGATCAATATCGGTTTATGGCGCAGCTCGAAGAATCGCCTCGGCCGGCGCATGCGCGTCGAGTCGCCCGCTGGCCTAGCCGTCGTTGTCGATCGGCATCAGGGCGATGATCGAGATCTGTCGACCCTGGGCACCGCCGTGTTGGGTGAAGCGGCGGTGCGAGAAGAATCGGGTCGGGTCGGCATAGGTGCAAGCCGGCAGGGGCGGCGGCGCGATGCCGAGCCGCTCGAGCTCGGAAAGCACGAAGCCGGGCAGGTCGAAATGCGGTTCTGTCCTGCCTTCGGGCACGGCGGCAAAGCCCGCGACGCGCGGGTTGAATGCCGCCATCTGGTCGATGGTCTCCCAGGAAAGCTGGTAATTGGCGCCGGAGATCGAGGGACCAATGCCGGCGCGGATGCGGTCGATCCTGGCGCCGGCCTTGACCATGGCCGCAACGGTGTTGCCGATGATGCCGGTGGCGGCGCCACGGCGCCCGGCATGGCAGGCGGCGATGACGCGGGCCTTGGGATCGGCGAAGAGCAGCGGCGCGCAGTCGCCGGTCAAGATGCCGAGGGCGAGTCCGGGCCTGGTGGTGACCAGGGCATCGGCTTCCGGCTGTGCCTCGGCGGCATAATTGGCGCGCAGCTTGGCGACGCGATCCTCCTCCGGTCGATGATCGGGCGCGAATGGGGCGGTGACGGTGACGACGCGGGCAGAGTGAATCTGGCGGACGATGGCGAGGCCGGCATTGCCGAGGCCGAGACTGATCAAGGCACGACGCCGGTTGGCGGCGACCGTCTCGGGCGGTGTCCCAAGGGTCATCGACATGTCGAAATCGGGCGAGACCGGCCCGGGAAAGGCGCGGCGGCCGAAAAAACCGTGGGTGATGCCGGCCAGTCCGGCGAGCACCGGATCCTGATCGAAGGGAGGGGCGATGGTCATTGTCTGTCTCCAGAACCGCGTTCCGGACCGGCTCGATCCGGTGCGCGCGCGCTTTCACTTCCCGGGCGCGACCCCGCCAGAGCCCGGTCCCCCTCGTGACCGGTTCCGGCTACTTGGCCGCTCGTACTCATTATGTCGAAAGGATAGGGCGAAATGCCCTGACTTGAAACACACAGAACCTTGAAAATTTGCCCCATCTGGTCAGAGGCCGTCAGCCGCGCCAAATCGGCGGCTATGGTTCCGGTCAGGTCTGGATTGGACCGCGCCAGCGCCTCGGCCCGTTCGGCGGCACCAAGCTGGCCAAGAAAACTGGCCTGGGTCATCAGCCCGTGAACGTGAAGCGGCACGGCGGCGGCGGCCAGCGCCTCGAAATCGACATGGGCGGTCAGATCGGCCTCGCCGGGACGGGCGAGCGGATCGGCATAGGCATGGCCGGCAATGGCCTGCACGGTGTCGCCCGACTGCGTCCGGTCGTAGCCATAGTCGATGGCGACAAGGACGCCGCCGCGACCGGCGATCCTTTCGGCCAAGAGCGCCATGAGCGCATCTGCGGCGGGGCGGGTCTCGAAGCGTTCGTCGATCGCTGCATGGCGCAGCGGTTCGGGCATGGCGCTTTCGGGCAGAGGCGTGGGGTTGAGGCCCCAGGCGCGCTGGCCGCCGGACAGGCCGACCACCCGTTCGTGCCAGCCGGTTTCGGTCTTCTGGTACTGGCGGACGGGCAGGGCATCGAAGAATTCGTTGGCGATGATGACGAGCGGCGGGCCGGATTCAGGCAGGTCGTCGATATGGCCAAGCCAGACCGGTCCGTGATCGGCAAGGCGCCGCGCCTGTTCCGAGCGCATGGTTTCGCTGATTTCGACCAGCGTCGGACCGCCGGCCCGGATGTCGGGCGCGGCGCGGTGGAGACTGCGCAGCAAATCGACCATGAGTGTACCGCGGCCGGGACCGAGCTCGACGAGATCGAAATGGCCTTTGGGCAATTGCCGGCTCAGAAGCGCCACGAACAGGCCGATGGCCTCGCCGAAGATCTGGCTCACCTCGGGGGCGGTGATGAAATCGCCGGCACGGCCGATGGGATGCGGCCGGTGGTAGTAGCCATGCGCCGGATGGGTCAGGCAGAGCTGCATGTAAAGCGACAGCGGCACGGGACCGGTTTCGGCGATTTGCCGGTCGATCAGCACGCCAAGCGGTGAATCGGCTTCAGTGGCCACGGGTCCTCGGCTTGCGCGAGGCGTAGGCGACAAGGGCGACGCCGGCCAGAAGGACGGGTACGGAATAGACCATGCCCAGCGTCAGCCAGCCGCCATAGAGATAGCCGACATGCGCGTCGGGCAGGCGGAAGAACTCGACGAAAACGCGCGACAGGGCGTAGCCGATGCCGAAAATGCCGGCGACGAGGCCGGGGCGCCTGAGCCCGTGGCCGAGATGGGTGACGAGCCTGATGACGACGAACAGTGCGAGGCCTTCAAGCGCCGCCTCGTAGAGCTGAGTCGGGTGGCGCGGCAGCGGCCCGCCATTCGGGAACACCACGCCCCAAGGCATGAGCGTGACCTTGCCGTAGAGCTCGCCATTGATGAAATTGGCGAGGCGCCCGAGCAACAGGCCGAGCGTCGAGACGGCGCCGAGCAGGTCGATGCCGGAAAGGAACGAGGCCTTCTTGCGCAGGCCGAAGACGGCCAGCGCCACGACGAGACCCAAAAGGCCGCCATGGAAGGACATGCCGCCGTCCCAGGTCTGGAAGATTGCGACCGGGTCGGCGAGATAATGGAGCGGATCGTAGAACAGCACATAGCCGAGCCGGCCGCCAATGATGATGGCGAAGACGGCCCAGAAGCCGAAATCGAGCCATTCGCCCGGCGAGAAGGGCGGCTTGTTGTCGAACCACAGCGAAGGCCGGTTCAGGAGCGCCACGCCGTAGAGCACGCCGAGGGCGACGCCGGCGAGATAGGCCAGGCCATACCAGCGAACCACGAGCGGGCCGAGTTCGAACGCTATGGGACTGATATCGGGAAAGGGCACGGGGGGAACGACCTTAACGCGGATTTGGCGGACCATGCGCGGCGGCGCGGCACTGGTCAAGTCCATCCGGCCGTCCTAAATAGGGGGCGAGCAAGCGTGCCGATCAAGGACAGGACCAGATGACGCAATCCAGGATATTCGACGATCTCGGCCGGTTGATGAACGATGCCGCCTCGGTGGCCGACGGGCTGCGCCGCGAGGTCGAGACGATGGTCAAGACACAGGGCGAGCGCTGGGTAGCGGACATGGATCTGGTCAGGCGCGAGGACTACGACGCCTTGCGCGAACTCGTGCAAGCCCACGGCGCCGAAATCGCCGAACTGAAAAAGCAGCTCGACGCGCTGAAATCGACGAAGCGGAAGACGAGTTGATCGGCGGACATTATCCAGCTCATGCCGCCGATCAGGCCGATGGTCTTCATTGCGGCAAATCGATATCCGTTTCCCAAGGGCCGGTCGCGTCGAGGCGCCTGATCCGATTCGGGATGTCTTGGAAAAAGCCGACGATCCGGCGGTAGGCCTCCTGCTTGAACGGCACGACGAGATTGGGCAGGGCGTCGAGATCCTCCCAGCGCCAGGCGTCGAACTCGGCCCGGTGGCCGCCGCCGCCGGGATTGGCGATGTCGATTTCCTTGTCGTCGCCTTCGAACAAGGCGGCGAACCATTGCTGGCGCTGACCGCGATACCGGCCCTTGAGGGCCCGCCCCAGCGCCTCGTCGGGCAGATCGTACTGCACCCAGTCGGGGGCGGCGGTCAAAAGCGAGATCGAGGAGACGTTGGTTTCCTCGAAAAGCTCGCGGACGGCGGCCTCGACAGGTTCCTCGCCCTTGTCGATGCCGCCCTGCGGCATCTGCCAGGCCAACGGGTCTTCAGGCGGGTGATCAATGCGCCGGCCGACGAGGACCTTGCCGTCGCGATTGAACAGGGCGATGCCGGCGCAGGGCCGGTAGGGCATGTCCGCGCGGTCGGGTGAAGATGACATGGACGATCCTTCCTGGCATTCCGGGCCGGACGGCGGGATCGATTCCGTCCGTCCCGGCAGGGCTATTTCATGATGGCGCTGACGGGGACGAGCACGGCGCCACGGCTCTGCAGACCTTCAGCCCAATCGGTAATGGCGTCAATGGATATGGGCAGGGCCGAGGCGATGCCGACCGCCATGCCATTTTCGGCGGCGCGGATTTCGAGTTCGCTGAGCTTTGCGAGGATGGCGGCGCGGGACGGGGTGGCGTCGATCTCGCCGAAGCCGCGGGCGAAGGGCACCTGATTGCGTTCGGCCAGTTGCGGGGCGACGGAGCGGTTGGACGTGCCGTCGTCGATATAGCCGAGGCCGCGGGTGCCGATTTCCTCGATGATCGGCTCGAAATCGGCGGCCGCGGCCGAAAAGCGGGCGCCCATGTAGTTCATGACGCCGAAATAGCCGCCGAAACGGGCCATCAGCCAGTAGAGCTTGTCGAGATTGGCGCGCGGCGTCTGCCCGGTCAAAAGCGTCTGCGGGCCGGGATCATTGTCCGGGTAGTCGAACGGTTCCATCGGAATCTGCAGGAGCATTTCATGGCCTTCGGCGCGGGCGGCGGCGGTGGTGCGCGTCAGGGAGCGGCCATAGGGGGCAAAAGCGAGGGTAACGTTGTCGGGCAGCTTGGCGATGGCGTCGAGCGTACCGGATTCATTGAGACCGAGCCCGGTGACGACGATGGCGATCATTGCCTTGCCGTCGGCCGAGGCGGGTCCGATCGAGGCGCGCGCATAGGTGCCAAAAGGCGTTTTGCCGGCGCCGCCGATCTGCGGGATCGGTCCGTTCGGCGTCTCCTCGATGAGGTCTGGATCGACGCCGAATTCGGTCAGCGCCCTGATGCCGATCGGCATGGGCTCGCTGTCGGGCAGGCTCGGGTCGACCGCGGTGATCTGCGGGCCGGTGCCGGTCGTCTGCCCGTCGGTCGCCGTCGCGCTTTCGATCGCGGCCTGGGGAGGGCTCGGCGGAGTCGAGGCGACTTCGTTGGCCACCGCGTTGGAATTGCGCGAGGAGGAGATGTCGACAATGGCCGACGGTCGTCCGCCGAGTGGATCGTCGTAAAAGGCGACGCGGACATAGGCGAGCGAGAGGATGAGGGCGCTCAGCGCGAACAGGATGCGTGCGATCGGCCAGGTGCGCGGTCGCGATATCCTGAGCGACGGCAGACGCACCGCGGACATGCCGGCCAGCGGATTGCGGCGTTTCGGCCGCCCGAGCGGGGCATCGATTTCCTCGGTCATGCACGCACCTTCGGTGCCGGTCCTTGCCGTTCAGCTGAACGAATCAGCTGATCAGATTATGCGAAATTCCTAACAAAACCGGCACATCCCGATCGGTCCGAAGCGCTATTCCGCCTTGGGCGGATAGGCCGCGTCGGTTCTTTCGCCGAGGATAAGATCGATAGCGTATTGCAGTTGCGTGTCCTCCTCGACCTCGCGCGGCACGTAGATCGAGGAGCCGGTTGTCGCCTCGCCCTCGGTGCCGCCGCCGATCTGGCCGGAAAGGGCGGCCTCGCCGATGATCTCGTCGCGACCCTTGAACTCCTCGGGCACGTTCTGCCGCACCTCGATGTCGGGCAGGATGCCGGCGGCCTGGATCGAGCGGTTGTTGGGCGTGTAGTAGCGGGCCGTGGTCAGCTTCATGGCACCGTCGGCGCCCAGCGAGATGATCGATTGTACCGAACCCTTGCCGTAGGAGCGGGTGCCGACAAGCGTGGCGCGCTTCTGGTCCTGCAGGGCGCCGGCGACGATTTCGGCCGCCGAAGCGGTGCCGCCATTGATCAGGACGATCAGCGGCAGATCCCTGAGCCTGGCGTCGAGATCGTCGGCACGGGCATTGTAGCGCGAGTCCTGGGCCGTGTCTCGGCCGCGGGTCAGAACCACGGCGCCGCGGGCGAGGAAGGCGTCGGACACGGCGATTGCCTGGTCGACCAGGCCGCCGGGATTGTTCCTGAGATCGAGAATGAGACCGACGGGCGTCTTGCCTTCATTGTCATCGAAGAATTCGTCGACGGCCTTTTCGATGCCGCCGATGGCCTGCTCCGAGAAACGAATGAGGCGCATGACGCCGACGCCGCGCTCGGTGTAGGAGCGCACGGCGATAAGGGGGATGATGTCGCGCACCAGATGCACGGACAGGGGCTCCTCGGCGCCCTCGCGAACGATGGTCAGGGTGATTTCGGTGCCCTTGGGGCCCTTCATGACGTCGAGCGCCTCGTTCAGCGTCATGCCGTAGACCTGCACGCCGTCGAGCTCGACGATAAGGTCGTTGGGCAGGATGCCGGCGCGGGCGGCGGGCGTGTCGTCGATGGGCGAAACGACCTTGATGACGCCGTCCTCCATTGTCACCTCGATGCCGAGGCCGCCGAATTCGCCGGTGGTGTCGACCCGTGTCTCCTCGAAGGCGGTGGGATCGAGATAGGTCGAATGCGGATCGAGCGAGGTCAGCATGCCGTTGATGGCGGCGTGGATCAGTTCGCGCTCGTCGGGCACGTCGACATATTCGGCGCGGATGCGGTCGAAGACCTCGCCGAAGAGCTGCAGGTCAGCATAGACCTCCTGCTCGCTGCGCGCCACATTTGCCTCGTCCGTCTCCGCCTCATCCTGGGCGAAGCAGGGCTGGGCCAGGAGGCCGGCGGCCAGAAGGCTTCCCATCACGAAGGCGCGGATTGGCGACAGGTTCATCTTTCTACCCACTTCCGGTCTGTTCTTCCTCAAGGCGCCACCACGGAGCCGGATCGACCGGCCTCTCGCCGTGGCGTATTTCCACATAAAGCGTCGGGCGCGAAGCCCCCGCGGTTGTTGTGACGGCCTGACCGATTGTACGCAACCCCATGTTGCCGATCGGCTCGCCCAAAAGCACGAATTGACCCAGTTCGACGTCGATTGTCTCGAGCCCGGCGAGCAGGATGGAATAGCCGTCGCCCGGATCAAGGATGACGATCTGGCCGTAATTGAGATAGGCGCCCTTGTACAGCACCCAGCCATCGGCGGGAGACACGATTTCGGCATCGGCGCGGGTGACAATGGACAGGCCCTCGGCCGTGCCGCCGAAGCCGTCGTCGGCGCCGAAATCGATGACGGTGACGCCGGCGGCGGGACGGGCCAGCAGGCCGCGGCCGTCGGGGAATACGAAGGCCGGGGCGGTGCGCGAGGTGTCGGCCAGGGCGATTCGAATGTCCTCCGGCGTGCGGGCCGGGACCTGCTGCGCGGCGTCGACGAAAGCATCCGGATCGGCGGCAAGCCGTGCGCTCAGGCTCTCGATCAACTGGTTGAGCGAAGTCGCGCGATCGGCGAGGACTTCGGCGCGCGCCTGCTCCGCCACAAGGTCGGTGTCGGTGAGCTCCAGACCCATCCGGCGCGCCTCGATCAGCGTGGCGATGCGCAGATGCTCTTCGAACAAGGTGGCGAAATTGGCTTTGAGAACATCGTTCTCGGCTTCGGCCTGCTCGCGCACCTCGATTAGTTCGGCGAGGTCGGCGGAAACCACCGCGGCCTTGTCGCTGAGTTGCGGCAACACTTCGGAAAGCAGCATGGCGGCGCGGGCGGCGCCGATGGCGTCGGTGGGTGCGACGACCATGGCCGGGGGCGGGTTGCGGGAAATGCGCGCCAGCGTCGCCAGAAGGCTCGCAATGCCTTCGTCCTCGTCGTCGAGCCGGGCGACGAGGCCCGTTTCGCGCTCGTAAAGGTCGTGCAGCTTTTCCTCGGAAGCGGTGATCTCGATCTCGGCGAGCTGAACACGCTGTCCGGCGGCGATCAGCGCGGCATTCTGTTCGGCGGGATCGCCGTCGAGTTCAGCCAGTTCCTGCTTGAGCTGTTCGATGCGTTCGCGCGTCAGGACGAGATCGGCATCGACGCCGATGAGCTCGGCCTCGGCCTCGTCGAGCTCGGGCGCCGACTGGGCCCGGACCTCCCCCGGGGCGAGAAACAGGACGGCAATGGCGAAAAGCGCCTCCTTCCAGAAGAGGCGCTGCTTGTCCCTGTCCTTGTGGTGCCGGCGAATCATGACGCCACCTTATCAGACCAGAATTGCGGCGAGAGCGTGCCTCGAAGGCGATCCCGAGCTTCGCCGCACCCGGAACGGCGCGTGCAAGTCGAACCGCTTCGCAGCGCCATCTTTTTGTCGTCGCATCGTTTCAGGCGCGAAACCGGTTTGCACTCTTGCCCACGACGTTCTAGCCGCCGCGATGATAGGGATGGCCGCTAAGGATGGTGGTGGCGCGGTAAAGCTGCTCGGCGAGCATGATGCGGACGAGCTGATGCGGCCAGGTCAGGGGCGAGAAGCTGAGCACGCGGTCGGCGTTCGCAACGAGTGTAGTGTCGAGCCCGTCGGCGCCACCAATGAAAAAGGTCACGGCGCGGCGGCCGTCATCGCGCCATGCGGCGAGGTCGGCGGCGAATTTTTCCGAGCTCGTCGCGTCGCCGCGCTCGTCGAGGGCGACGGTGATGGCATCGTCCGGCGTCGCGGCGACAAGGGCGCGCGCCTCATCGGCCTTGCGGCCAGCGGCGGAGCCGGCGCGGGATTCGGGGAATTCGGCGATGTCGAATTGGGAAAAGCCGAGCGGCTTGCCGGCCAGCCGGGCACGATCGAGATAGCGGGCGACGAGCTCGCGCTCGGGGCCTGTTTTCATGCGGCCGATGGCGGCAAGGGTGATGCGCACCGGAGGCTGCTTCTAGGTCATGTCACGTTTTGACTGGATCAAAACGTATGACCTAAGTCTTCGAGTGGTCGCATGTTCGAACCGCAAAACCGGTATCCACTTTTGCTGAACATGCTCTAGCCGGCGAGGTGATCCGCGCCGAACTCCGCGGCCCACATCTTCTCGATGTTGTAGAAGTCCCTGACTTCAGGCCGGAAGATATGAACGATGACATCGCCGGCATCGACCAGCACCCAGTCGCAATGCGGCAGGCCCTCGATGCGCGGCTTGTCCAGCCCGGCATCCTTGAGGGCGCGTGAAAGCTGGTCGGCGACGGCGCCGACATGGCGGTGCGATCGGCCGGACGTGACGATCATGTGGTCGGCCAGGCTCGACTTGCCGGTGATGTCGACATGCACGGTGTTTTCGGCCTTGGCATCCTCGAGCGCATCGAGAATGCACCGCAAGATGGGCTGAATC
Source organism: Alphaproteobacteria bacterium (assembly GCA_018818925.1). Classification (GTDB taxonomy): domain Bacteria; phylum Pseudomonadota; class Alphaproteobacteria; order Rhizobiales; family Devosiaceae; genus JAHJQZ01. The sequence goes on along the minus strand of JAHJQZ010000069.1, from coordinate 1,676 downwards.
ACATGGTTCTGCGGACTCGGACTGGGTTCCTGGGCGGTCGTTTTCAAAACGGACTCGCGTCCCATGAAGGCGCTCCATAGGTCATGGCGGTGACAATGTGACTGATTCGTATGTCGGGTTTACTGCAGCGATGCACGCGTCGTTTCGATCCCGTTCCGGCAAATGAACTTGCCTTTGACCGTATATGGCCAATGTGGAACGTCATGACAAGGTTTGCTCTTAGCTATTTGTCGTCGCGGCGCGGAGGGCGGTGGAGGACAGGCCGCACATGATGCCGTTGAGAAACACCCAGGCGGGAGCTTCGAGATCGGGAAGAAGGGCGGCGTCGGTCTCGTCGATGCGGTAGCGCGCGAGCGTCGTCGCAGCCGGCGAGGCGGTGGCCTTGCGGGTGTTTCCCGGTCGCACATAGACGGCCATGGGCAACAGGGCGGCGATGTCGCGCCAGTGTTCCCAATCATGGAAGCTCGCGAGATTGTCGGCCCCCATGATCCAGACCAGCCGCCGGTCCCCGAGCCTTGCCCGCAAATGGCTGAGCGTGTCGAAGGTATAGCGGAAACCAAAGGCCGCCTCGAAGCCGGTGATATGAACGCCGGGCAGGGTGACGAGGTCGCGGGCGGCGGCCATGCGCTTTTCGAGCGGGGCCAGGCCGGAATTGTCCTTCAGGGGGTTGCCGGGCGAAACCAGCCACCAGATCTGATCGAGATGCAGCCGCCGCATCACCTGGCGCGAGACGAGGCGATGGCCCTCGTGCGGCGGGTTGAAGCTGCCGCCGAACAGCCCGATGCGCATGCCCGGCGCGGACGGCGGCAGGCCGGTGATCGGGTCGGAGGCGATATAGATGCTCAAGGCCGCGTCTGGCCGCTGCCGCGCACGAGATATTTGAAGCTCGTGAGCTGTTCGACGCCGACCGGGCCACGGGCATGCATCTTGCCGGTGGCGATGCCGATCTCGCCGCCCATGCCGAATTCGCCGCCATCGGCGAACTGGGTCGAGGCGTTGTGCATCAGGATGGCGCTGTCGATCTCGGTAAAGAAGCGGGAGACGGCCTCCTGGTCCTCGGCAATGATCGCTTCGGTATGATGCGAGGAATGGGTCTCGATGTGGTCGATGGCCTCGGTTTCGTTTGCGACGACCTTCACCGAAATGATGGCGTCCTCGTATTCGGTCACCCAGTCCGCTTCGGTTGCCGGGGTCGACTCGGGCACGAGGGTGCAGGTCTCGGCGTCGCCGCGAATGGCACAGCCGGCGGCGATCAGGGTGTCGCAGATCGGCTTGAGATGCGTGTCCCTGATGGCGCGGTCAATGAGCAGCGTCTCGGCGGCGCCGCAGACCGAGGTGCGGCGCATCTTGGCGTTGCGGATGACGGCTTTGGCAAGGTCGAGATTGGCGCTTTCATGGACATAGACGTGCACGATGCCCTCGAGATGGGCGAAGACCGGCACGCGCGCCTCGGCCTGGACGCGGCCGACGAGCGACTTGCCGCCGCGCGGCACGATGACGTCGAGATTGCCGTGAAGACCGGCGAGCATTTCGCCGACGGCGGCGCGGTCGGTGGTCGCCACTAACTGTATGGCGTCCTCGGGCAGGCCGGCAGCCTCAAGACCCTTGACCAGGCAGGCATGGATGGCATGCGCGGAATTGAAGCTGTCCGAGCCGCCGCGCAGGATGACGGCATT
>JAHJQZ010000068.1 GCA_018818925.1 Alphaproteobacteria bacterium | reverse complement strand
GGGCTTGTCGGCCCAAGGGAACATCGGTCTTCCGCCCGTTGCCGCACCCCCAACTCTAGCAGATGCGGATGCGGTCAAGTTACAAGGGAAGCCGGGAAGCGTCGTTTCCGCGAAAGTCCGGGCGGTATGCTCGGCGCAGCAGTTTCGAGGGCTTCTTCATGACCGACTACACGATCATGTTCGAATGGGTGCAGTTCGGTGTCCGTTGGCTGCATGTGGTCACGGCCATCGCCTGGATCGGCTCGTCGTTTTATTTCATCGCCCTCGACCTCGGCCTGAGAAAGACCGAGAACCTGCCCGAGCTCGCCTCTGGCGAGGAATGGCAGGTGCATGGCGGCGGCTTCTATCACGTCAACAAATACATGGTGGCGCCGCCGACGCTGCCCGAGCACCTGATCTGGTTCAAATGGGAGAGCTATGCGACCTGGCTTTCCGGCTTCGCCATGCTGGCGGTGGTCTATTACGCCGGCTCCGATCTCTATCTCATCGACCGCAATGTGCTCGACGTGCCGAACTGGGTGGCGATCCTGATTTCGCTGGCCTCGCTCAGCATCGGCTGGATCGTTTACGATTTTCTGTGCAAGTCGCCGATCGGCAGGCACACGACCGGACTGATGGTTCTGTTGTTCGGCGTTCTCGTCGTCATGGCCTGGGGCTATACGCATCTGTTCACCGGGCGGGCGGCGCTGCTGCATCTCGGCGCCTTCACGGCGACGGTGATGAGCGCCAATGTGTTTTTCATCATCATCCCCAACCAGCGGATCGTCGTCGCCGACCTCAAGGCAGGGCGCGCGCCGGCGGCGCATCTGGGGGCGCAGGCCAAGCAGCGCTCGCTGCACAACAACTACCTGACGCTGCCGGTCATCTTCCTGATGCTCTCCAACCATTACCCGCTGGCCTTCGCCACCCAGTACAACTGGATCATCGCCTCGCTCGTCTTCCTGATGGGCGTGCTGATCCGGCACTATTTCAACACCAAGCATGCCCGCAAGGGCACGCCGAACTGGACCTGGCTCATGACGGCGCTGATTTTTGTTGCCATCATGTGGCTGTCTTCCTCGCCGAGACTGCCGGGAACCGAAGCCGAGGCCCTGCCGTCGGGCGCCGAGGCCTTTCTCGCAAGTCCGCATTTTCCGGCGGTGCGCGACACGGTTCAGGGACGTTGCGCGATGTGCCACACGGCCGAGCCCTATCACGACGGCGTTTTGTCGCCGCCCAAGGACGTCATCCTCGACAATGAGGTGGCGATCGTCGCCCATGCCCGCCAGATCGCCCTGCAGGCCGGCTATTCGAAAGCCATGCCGCCGGGCAATATCAGTTTCATGGAGCCGGAGGAACGGGCGCTGATCGTCACCTGGTATCGGGAAAGCCTCGCCGCTTCCGGGAGAGTGCTGTGACCGGAAAGCTCTTGCGCGGGCGCATCCTCAGCTTTTCGCGGCGGCCGCAGGGGCCGGGCGATGCCGGCGCCTATGTCTATCTGGAAGACGGCGGCGTGCTGATCGGCGAGCAGGGCCGCATCGCACGGGTGGCGGACTTTTCCGAATTCACCGGCGCCGATGTCGCCGTGATCGATCATCGACCGCACCTGATCACCGCCGGTTTCATCGATCCGCATATCCACTTCGTCCAGATGCAGGTCGTCGGCTCCTATGCCGGTTCCCTGCTCGAATGGCTCAACACCTATACCTTCATCGAGGAGCAGCGCTTCGCCGATCCGGCGCATGCGGCGCGCATCGCCTCGCTGTTCTTCGATGAACTGATCCGTCACGGCACGACCAGCGCCGCCGCCTATTGCTCGGTGCACGCCGCTTCGGCCGAGGCGTTCTTCGCTGAAGCCGAGAAACGCAACATGGCGATGTTTGCCGGCAAGTCGATGATGGACCGCAATTGCCCGGACGCGCTGAGGGATACGCCGCGGCGCGGCTATGACGAGACAAAGGCGCTGATCGAGAAATGGCACGGCAGGGGTCGAGCGCAGGTGGCGATCACGCCGCGTTTCGCCGTGACCTCGAGCCATGCGCAGATGGAGGCGATCGCGGCGCTGGCGCGGGAATTCCCCGAGGTGCCGATCCAGACACATCTCAGCGAAAACCATGACGAGATCGCCTTTGTCGGGGAGCTGTTTCCAGAGCACGAGGACTATACCTCGGTCTATAGCCATTACGGGCTGTTGAGGCCCAAGGCGCTTTTCGGCCATGCCATCCATCTGAGCGCGTGGGAAAAGGCGATGATGGCCGAGACCGGCGCCGTCGCCGTTTCCTGCCCGACATCGAACCTGTTCCTCGGGTCCGGGCTCTATGACCTTTTCGCGGCGGACCGGGCTGGCATGCGTTCGGCACTCGCCACCGATATCGGCGGCGGCACCTCCTATTCCATGCTGCAAACGCTCGACGCCTTCTACAAGGTGCAGCAGATGTGCCAGAACCGGCTCGATCCGCTCACGGCTCTTTACCTGATCACACGGGGCAATGCCGAGGCGATGGGGCTTGCCGATCGGGTCGGATCGGTGGCGCCGGGCAAATATGCCGATCTCGTCGTCCTCGATGCGGCCGCGACACCCGCGATGCGCGTCAAAATGGAGCGCATTTCCTCACTTGCCGAGGAGGCGTTCCTGCTGCAAACCCTTGGCGACGATCGCGCCGTCGCCGAGACCTATGTCGCGGGGCAGCCGGTCAAGTCCAAGCTTGCGGCCCACTAGCCGCGACCGGTGCAATTGATCAGGGGACGGGCAAGCGGCACCATGCCGAAATCATTGCCGGATCCAGTGCAAATCCATTATCAGAGTTCTAATTTGGAACCGAAGCCGGGTGGACGAGCCCGGTTCTGGAGGAGGAATCCATGACAGATCACATCAAACGCGCCGGTCTTCACATCGATGAAGGACTGGCGGCATTTGTCGAAGGCGAAGCCCTGCCGGGGACGGGCATCGACGCCGACAGATTCTGGTCCGGGCTTGCCGATCTCATCGCCGTCGCGATGCCGCGCAATGCCGAACTGCTGATGGTGCGCAAGAACCTGCAACGACAGATCAACGACTGGCACAAGGCGAACGGGCCCGTGGCGGCCGATCCCCGAGGCTATGAAGCCTTCCTTCAAGAGATCGGCTACCTCGAGCCCGAGCCCGAGGACTTTACCATCGAGACCGAGGGGCTCGATCCCGAGATCACCAAGATTTGCGGACCGCAGCTCGTCGTGCCGGTTTCCAATGCGCGCTATGCCCTCAATGCCGCCAATGCCCGCTGGGGCAGCCTCTACGATGCCTTTTACGGCACCGACGTGATTCCGCGCGACGGTGTGCTCGCTCCGGGCCATGTCTACAACCCGCAGCGCGGCGCCAGGGTGTTCGAGAAGGTTGCCGCCTTTCTCGATGCCGCTTTCCCGCTCGAAGACGGCAGCCATGCCGGCGCGACCTCCTATGCGGTGGCGCCGTTCGAAGGCCGGGAGCGCTTCACTGTCATCTCGCGCAATGTCAAAACGACCCTCAAGGATTGCGGCCAGTTCGTCGCCCATCACGGCGAGGGCGACAAGGCGCATATCCTATTGTGGCACAATGGCCTGCATGTCGAGCTGTGCGTCGATACGGTCCATCCCATCGGCCGGTCGCATCCGGCCGGGCTGGCCGACGTCCTCATTGAAAGTGCCATCACCACCATCCAGGATTGCGAGGATTCCGTCGCCGCGGTCGATGCCGCCGACAAGGTCGGGGTCTACCGCAACTGGCTCGGTCTGATGAAGGGCACGCTCGAGGACACCTTCGTCAAGGACGGGCACCGGGTGCATCGCGCGCTGAGCCACGATCGCGGCTATACCGACAAGCATGGCCGCCATCTCGTTCTCAAGGGCCGATCGCTGCAACTGGTGCGCAATGTCGGGCATCTGATGACCACCGATATGGTGCGCGACAGGCATGGCAAGCCGGTCGGCGAGGGCCTGATCGACGCGGCCGTGACGGCGCTGTGCGCCCTGCACGACCGGCCGACGCGCCGCAACAGCCGCACCGGCGCCATCTACGTGGTCAAGCCCAAGATGCATGGACCGCAGGAAGTGGCGCTCGCCTGCGAAATTTTCGCCAGGGTCGAGCACTTCCTCGGCCTGCCCGAGCACACCATAAAGATCGGCATCATGGACGAGGAGCGCCGCACCTCGGCCAATCTCAAGGCTTGCATCAAGGCCGCCAGCAAGCGGGTGTTCTTCATCAATACCGGCTTTCTCGACCGCACCGGCGACGAAATCCATACCGCCATGCGGGCCGGGCCGGTCATGAGGAAGGATGCGATCAAGAAGGAACGCTGGATCAAGGCCTACGAGGACCGCAACTCGACCATCGGCCTGAAATGCGGGATGTCGGGCCGGGCGCAGATCGGCAAGGGCATGTGGGCGGCGCCGGACAACATGGCCGAAATGCTCGCGACCAAGATCGGTCATCCCAGGGCCGGCGCCAACACCGCTTGGGTGCCGTCGCCGACCGCCGCGACGCTGCATGCGCTGCACTATCACGAGGTCGATGTGTTCGCGGCGCAAAAGGCGCGCAGCAAGGAGGCGGTGCCGCCGCTCGCCGACCTGTTCTCCATGCCGGTGCTCGAGCCCAGATCGCTGAGCCGGGACGAGATCGTCAGGGAGGTCGAAAACAACGCCCAGGGCATTCTCGGCTATGTCGTTCGCTGGGTGCAGCAGGGGATCGGCTGCTCCAAGGTGCCCGATATCGGCAATACGGCGCTGATGGAGGACCGGGCGACGCTGAGGATTTCATCCCAGCACATCGCCAACTGGCTGCTGCATGGCGTGGTGACGCAGGACGAGGTCGAAGAAGTTTTCAGGCGCATGGCGAAAATGGTCGACAGCCAGAACATGGGCGATCCGCTCTATCAGAAGATGGACGGCAATTTCGACCACTCGGTCGCCTTCAAGGCGGCGCTGAGGCTGGTGTTCGAAGGTGCCAGCCAGCCCTCTGGCTATACCGAGCCGATCCTTCACGAGATGCGGGCCCGGGCGAAGGCGGGGTAGGGCGTCCCCGTCAAATCAGCCTGTGCATCTGGATCATTTCACTGTTTCACAGAAACACGGAAATGATCCAACCTTTTGCTTCGTTGCGTTTTCGAACCGCAAAACCGGTAGCAACCTTGCTAAAGGCGCTCTCATGGATTCCACTGCCGCAGGTGGCGACAGTGGAAACCGGGTTGGCCGGGCTTGCGGGATGTCGTCGACCTATCTTTCCAACAGCGCGACCAGTGCGGCAAAACTCGTCTCCCAGCCGACGGCATTGTTGCCGGTAACCTGCGGCGCGACGAAACCGCAATGCTTGAGAGTGATACGCGTTCCGCCTTCGATGGCGTCGAGCCTGTATTCCAAGGTCGAGGGCGGCATGGCGGAGCCGATCCGTTGCCAGGTGTGAACAAGCCGGCGCGGTGGCTCGACCTCGAGGAATTCGCCTTCGAGGACATATTCTTCGCCACGCGCTACGCCCGAGGCCCGCCAACGGCCACCGACCCGGACATCACCCGTCCAGTCTCTCGTGTCGAAAATGCCGGGATTGACCCACCAGTTGACGATTTCCTCGGACGCCAGAGCGCGAAAAACCCGATCGGGTGGAGCGGCAATTTCAACGGATGCGTAAATCGCACCTTCGTTGAGGTCGGCAACGGCGCGAGCGGCACTTAGCGATGACTTCATTATTTATCCTCTAGGTTACGCTTCAGTCTGTCCAGGCTGACTTGCCAGAAGGCGCGATAGCCTTCCAGCCAGCCGGCGACCGTTTGCAGGGGAATTGGGTTGACTTCGTAGAAGCGTTCGCGACCGATCCTGGTCTCGACTACCAGTTGAGACTCACGTAATACCCGGACATGCTTCGAAATGGCAGGCCGGCTTTGCGAAAATCCGTCTGCCAGTGTTCCGGCGTTGACCGGACCGGCCCGAAGACGATCGAGGATCGCCCGACGTGTGGGGTCGGCGATGGCATGAAAGATGCGGTCAGCATTGTTGGTGGTTGACATGGTGCATTCGCAATTATGTAACTAATTAGATACATAAAATGACAAGGACGGCCTGTCAACCGTTCCTCGTTGGTTTCAGGAGATGGCCGCAACCGGCAGGATCAGTCGGCTCGGGCGGGCGCTGTCGAAATAGACCGTTTGGTTCTGTTTGACCATGTGCATGGCGGTGCCGATCGGGTCGGGCGTGCCGAGATTGCGGGCGAAACGCGGATGGGCGCCGGAGGAGACCTGCAACCGGATCATGTGGCCGCGCGCGAAGCGGTGGGCGCAATGGTGCATGGCGATCTCGATCTGCAAGACGCCATCGTCATCGGGCACCGGGTCGCCGGGACGGATGCGCATTATGGCGTCGGCGATATTGGTCGAGGCGCCGGAGGGCGAGACGTCGCAGATGCGGGCGAAGAAATCGGTGTGGGTGGCGCTCGAGCTGGCAAACAGCGTCAGTACCGGCTGGCCGATGACGGTCACGTCTTCGACGAGGCGGCCGGAGGTGAAGACCAGAACATCGTTGCGGGCCTCGAGCTTGCGGTTGTCGAGCGCGCCGGCGCCGGAAAAGGCGAAATAGGCGCCGCCGACGCTCGGCGTCGGCTTGGCGGGATCATAGGTGAAGCGGAGCGGCTGGCCGTCTTCGGGCGGGGCGCTGTCGAGGCGACTCGCTTCGTGCAGGAAGAGGCCGGCTTTCGAGACGCCGGGCGGCGGGAAGCTGTTGAATTCGCGCCAGCCAACGCCGCCGGTGATCTCGATGCGGACCGGGTTCTGGCGCAGGAGCGATGTGTCGCCCTCGAGATGGGCGCGCATCCACGGGATGGTGGCGCGCACGCTTTCAACCTGCAGCTCCGGCGAGATGTGATGCCAGTTGCCGACGGTCAGATAGGGCCTGTGGCCAAGCGAAACCAGGCGCTGATAGTCGCTCAACAGCCCCTCGAGCATCAGATCGTACCAGCCGGAGACCAGATGGTTGGGCGGGGTGGTTTCCGACATGCGCGGGCGCTGGTCGAGCGGTGCCCAGAAACGCTCATTGCCGATGGCCTCGCGGAACCAGCGGCGCCAGAACGGCACCTCGTGCCCGACGACCTCGACGTCGCTATCGATCAGCGGCAGGTTATTGGCGGCGCGAAAGGTCTGGCGCTCGACATTGCCGAACATGATCTGCAGCCCGGCGCTCATGGGCGCGTCGGTCAATCCCTCGACGATCTGCAGCCAGCTCAGCCAGAGCTGCAGCGAGAACGAATTGCCGGGAAACACGATCTGTTCGAAATCGGCGCTGGAGGCCTGGACGGCCATGGCCGAGGTCTTTGGCAGTTCGTCGCAGATCGCCCATTGCGCATAGCCGAGATAGGACGGACCGGTCAGGCCGAGCCGGCCGTCGAACCAGGACTGCGCCTTGAGCCAGTCGAGGATGGCCAGGCCGTCGTCGCGCTCGTGGCGCAGCGGGTCGAACTCGCCGGGCGAGCCGCCGGTGCCGCGGCAGGCCTGGATGACGGAATTGAAGCCCTGCTCGGCATAGGCCTCGGCGACGGGGGCGAATCCGAGAAAGCCATAGGGCACGCGCATCAGAAGGGTCGGGTAGCGGCCCGGTTCGGCGGGACGGTAGATGCGGGTCTTGAGCGCGATGCCGGGCGCGGTGACGATGTCGATTTCGCTGGGCGGCCCGATGGTGCTGCGGGCCGGCGGCAAGCCGAACAGATGGGCGAGAATGACGGAGGCAGCGCTCACTTATGCGTCTCCCGGAAGTGATGGAGCGGCAGCGCCCTCACAGGGCGCCGGCCGCGAAATCAGACCACAAAATCGAACGCATCCACATCGAACAGGCCGCGGTCGGTCATCTTCAGATGCGGAATGACGGGCAGGGCCAGGAACGACACCTGCAGGAACGGTTCGGGCAGCACGCAGCCCAGGTCGTAGGCGGCACTGCGCAGATCGTGAAGGTTCGCGGAAATCTGCTCGAACGGCACGGTGCTCATCAGCCCGGCGATCGGAAGGGCGAGATCGGCGGTGATGCGGCCGGCTTCCGCGACGGCAAAGCCGCCCTGCATTGCGATCACGCGATTGACCGCCAGAGCCATGTCGGCATCGTTGGTGCCAATAACGGTTATGTTGTGGCTGTCATGGCCGACCGATGAGGCGATGGCGCCTTTCTTGAGGCCGAAGCCCTTGACGAAGGCGCGGCCGATATTGCCGTTTTTGCCGTGCCGTTCGAGCACGGCGACCTTGATGACGTCGGCATCGAGGTCGGGCTCGAGGCCGGAGGGGCCGCGTTCGAGCACCGCCGATTCCCTGTAGGTGATGATCTTGCCCGGGCGGACACCGATCACCGGCGTTTCGTTGTGGCCCGGGTTCGGCTCGGTGACGAAGACGTCCGGCGTCACCGGGTGAGCCTTCATCGAATCGAGCCCGACCGGCGCGACCGCCTTGCGGCTGTCGAACAGCGCGTCGGTCACCAGCCTTCCGGCGGTCACGACATCGCTGACCGTGCAGGCTTCGAGGCTGTCGAGCAAGACGATGTCGGCCCGCCAGCCCGGCGCGACATGGCCGCGGTCCTTGAGGCCGAAAATGCGTGCCGCCGAATGCGAGGCGGCGCGGTAGACGTGATGCAATGGCCGTCCCCTGGCGATGAGGCGGCGGATCAGGGCGTCGAGATGGCCTTCCTCGCCGATGTCGAGCGGATTGCGGTCGTCGGTGCAAAGCGCCATGAACGACGAGGTGTTTTGGTCGAGCACTTCGGCAAGGGCGTCGAGATCCTTGGAGACGGACCCCTCGCGGATGAGGATGGCCATGCCCTTGCCGAGCTTCTCGCGCGCCTCGGCGGCGGTCGTCGCCTCGTGGTCGGTGCGGATGCCGGCGCTCAGATAGCCGTTGAGGTCTTGCCCCGACAGCAGCGGCGCGTGGCCGTCCATGTGCCCGTCCTGGAAGGCGACGAGCTTGGCGATGATGCCCGGTTCGCCATTGAGCACGCCGGGGAAATTCATCATCTCGGCGAGGCCGATGACCTTGGGATGATCGCGGAAAGGCAGCAGGTCGTCGATCTCGAGCCGAGCGCCCGAGGTCTCGAACGGCGTCGCCGGCACGCAGGACGACAGGTTGACGCGGATGTCCATGATCGCCTCCTCGGCCGAGGCGAGGAAATAGGCGATGCCCTGGGCGCCGGTGACATTGGCGATCTCATGGGGGTCGCAGATGACGGTCGTGACGCCATGGCGCAAGACGCAGCGGTCGAATTCGAGCGGGGTGACCAGCGAGGATTCGATGTGCAAATGGGTGTCGATGAAGCCGGGCACGGCGAAGCGCCCGCGTCCGTCGATACTCGTCTTGCCCTCATAGCGTCCATGCGTGCCGACAATGCGGTCGGCGACAATGGCGATGTCGGTTTCGGTGATATCGCCGGTGACGATGTCGAGCCGCCGCACGTCGCGGATCACAAGATCGGCGGGTTCATGCCCGCGACCGGCCCGGATCATGCGGGTCAGCGTTTCGGCGGCAGGCTCGATCACGCGACGCCCTCTTTTTGGCAAATCCTGCGCGGAAGGTGGGGCCTTCATTGCCGGCGGTCAAGCAAACGTTATCTGAATCACGGGATTGTCCGCGCGTTCGACCGCGAGCAACAGGGGCGTGTGCCTGTGCGACAAGACACCTGAAGGATCGAGAAGGCGCAGGTTCGCCAAGCAACCGGCATCAGCCCATCTCGGGTTTCGCCATGTATCGATCGGTGGCGCGGTGCTGCTTTCGGCCATGCCGGCCTGCATGGTCGCGCGCGACACGGCGGGCCAGGGCCGTGTTTTGGCGGGACGCCGGACGGCGGACGATGCCGTCAGCCCCAAAGCTCGATATCGTCCTGAGGCGGCTTGCGATGGGCCAGTTCCGGCACGCGCTCGAGGGCATCGCGCAGGATCTTCGCCTGCAGCTCCGGGGTAAACACCTCGCCCTGAAAGCTCATCACGCCCATGCGGTGCAGAAAGTTCTTCTGCTCGTCGGAATCGACGCCCTCGGCCGAGACTTCGACGCCGATGGCGCGCGCCAGCCAGACGACGGCATGGGTGATGGCCTCGGGATCGGGGCAGTCGGCGAGCTGGTCGAAGAAATCGCGATCGATATTGATGCGATTGACCTGATATTTCTGCAAAAGGGCGAGGGCGCGAAAGCCGGAGCCGAAATCGCTCAGGGCGATGTTGACACCGACACCGCTCAGTTTGCGCAAGGTGGTGGCGGCGACCGGCTCCTTGTCCGACATCATCTTCTCGCCGATATCGAGTTCAAGATTCTCGGGCTGCATGCCGGTCTCGTCGAGCATGGTGAACAGTTTGTTGAAGAACAGCGGATTGCGCAGCTGGGCCGAATAGACGCGCACGCCGACACGCAGGCCGGGCCGCTTGGCGCCGAAGCTGCAGGCGGCCTGCAGCACGAAATCCCCGAGCGGTTCGATAAGGCCGCAGCTTTCGGCAACCGGAATGAAGCGATCGCGGCCGATCCGGCCGAGCGAGGAATGGTTCCAGACGATCTCGGCGGTAACGCCGACGATCTGCGTACCGTCGCCGCGGATCAGCGGCACGAAATCGACGTCCAGACCGTCGCTGCGGCTGAGGGCGTGGCGCAATTCTTCTTCGATGGTCTGGCGGCGGCGCACCGCCTCGCTCATGCGGTCCTCGAACAGCTTGTATTGGTTGCGGCCAGCCGATTTAGCCTCGTAAAGGGCAATATCGGCCTTGCGGGCGAGCTCGACGCCGGCCAGCGCGTCGGACGGAGCGAGCGCGATGCCGATCGAGGCGCCGACAAAGGCCTGGGATTGGGCGACTTCGAAGGGCGCGGCAATGGCGCGGATGACGCGCTCGGCGACCACGGTGACATCGGAGATCGAACGAACGTCGGTCTGGATCACGGCGAACTCGTCGCCGCCGAGCCGGGCGATTGTATCGGTCTCGCGCAGCAGGGGGCGCATGCGTACGGCCACCTGGCGTATGAGGTCGTCGCCGGCTTCGTGGCCGAGCGTGTCGTTGACCTGTTTGAAGCGGTCGAGGTCGATCATCAGCAGAGCGATGCCGTTGGGGCCGCGCCTTGCGGCCGCCACGGCGGCGTTGAGCCGGTCCTCGAACAGCGCGCGGTTGGCCAGGCCGGTCAGCTTGTCATGAAAGGCCATGTGCTGCGCCGCCGTACGGCTGGCCTCGATCTGGCGGGTGGACCGCATCAGGCCGTAAATCAGGGCGATGACGATGCCCAACGTCACGGCGAAGCCAGCGATCATGGCCGGCAGGCTGTCGGCCAGAATGCCGGCGCCGGGCTGGCCGGGATACCAGGAGAATTCGGCAATGGTAGCGCCGTAGCGATCGGCAATTGGGACACGAATTTCGTTCGGCTGGACGACATTGCCGGGCAGATCGAAATGTCCGCCTCTGACAAGCAGGCTGTCGTTGACTGCCCCGGCCAGTTCGTCGTCGAGGAACTGCACGGCGATGTGGATGTATTCCGAGCCGGGCCGGTAGGTGAAACGGCCGCTGTCCGAGGCGACGGGCATGAAGCCGACAAGGGCCGGTTTGCCGTCGAGCAGCATGGCGTCACCGATGGATGGCAGCACATGGCTGACCCCTTCGGTATAGGCGGCGAGCGCGCCCTGCCAGTCGATTTCGCGCAGGCGCTCGGCGAACGGGCCGAAGGCGTCGGCATAACGCTTGTAGTTGGAGGTCTGGATCGCTTCGCCTTCGAACATGGCGAAAACCGGCGCCAGATGCGGATCGAGCAGGAACACCATGTCGATGCCGGCCGTCTCGTGCAGTTCGACCCCGAGATTGGCCTCGACCCATGCCGCATCGTAAGGCGCTTCCACGGCGACCAGGGCATCGTCCCACCCAACGATATTGGCTTGATACTGGCGCAGCACGTCCTGCTGTTGGTCGAGGAAGTGGCGCACCAGGGTCTGCTCGCGGTCGGCGGCCTTCTCGTCGCTCTTTTCGGCCGATACGTAGATGAGAACCGAGACAAGAGCGAAGGTGAAAACCACGCTCAATAGAACCGGGAGCAAAACGCTCAACAAAAAGCGCATGCGCCCCTTGCTCGATAGCGAATCGTTCTTCATACGGCCGCTCGATCCCCACCAGGCGGAAACGGGCCGAACACGCCGGCGTCGGCTCGTGTCTTGTCCGACGGGCGCTTGTTTTGCCTGATGGACACCAAGGTGTCCGGCTCGCATTCCTCGACCGCACGCTAGTGGTTTCTCATTAGCCGGCGGTTATGCGCGCCAGATAACTCCGAGTATGGTTAACCATGGATTACCAAGGCGGCTGAAAGGGTTGAGGGACATCGGCCTTATCCCGGAAACGCTGCAATCGGCCGCGGTTTGCCGCCCGGTTGCTTGCGAAAATGGGATGGCTTTCTGGATGAACTAGCCTTGCTTCGGGTCAATGCGCGCGACCGCTTCGTCCATCGCGGCGACATAATTAGTCAGGAGCCGCTCGAAAGTCTCCATGTCGCTGGCGCTCCAGTCGCGGAACACCTCGAAGGTCACGCGCCATTTCAGCGTCATGAATTGCCGGAACAGGGTATTGGCCCGATCGGTCAGCACCACAACGGTCTTTCGCGCATCGGCCTGGGAGACGCTTCGTTCGAGATAGCCTTTGTGGACCAGGGCCGAGATCAGGCGGCTGGAGCGGGACGGATCGATGGTCAGCTCCTCGGCAATGTCGCCAACGGTGACGTCGCCGCGCGACGCGGTGCCCATGCCGACAGCAAGACGGGCAATGGCGGTCAGGGCTTCGAACTCGGCCTTCTCGAGGTCGCAATCGAGTTTTGCCAAGAGCGCGCCGGACATCTCGCCCTTGCGCATGCGGCGGCGCAGCGCGAACAGCGAGGCGTCGATGCCGATCAGGCTGTCGGCCCAGGCATGCGGCAGTCCGGCGGTCTCCGCCTCCACGGCGAGGCGGGCGAAAAGCGCGCGCAGCTTGTCGGCATGCGGATGGAGCGGCGGCGGGGCGGTATTTGAGGACATGCCGCATATTGGCCTTTTATGTGCTCTTGTCAATTATATGCCATCAACAAATATGTGCTATTGACATATATCTACCTGCGGCCTATTGGCTGTCAGCTCCGCTCCTCCCGCGGCGTCCAACCGGAGTTCCTGTGGTGTCCGATCTTCCCGCCGAACAAGGCGGCGCACCGACATCGGTCCGCGTCGTCATCGCCTCGGTCGCAGTTCTGTTGCTGCTGGCCTCGCTCGATCAGACCATCGTCTCGACCGCCCTGCCGACGATTGTCGCCGATCTCGGCGGCGTCGAGCACCTGAGCTGGGTGGTGACGGCCTATCTGTTGTCATCGACCGTGGTGGCGCCGATCTACGGCAAGCTCGGCGATCTTTACGGGCGACGGATCGTCGTCATCTCGGCCATTGTCCTGTTCCTGTTTGGCTCGGCGCTGTCGGGGCTGGCGCAGTCCATGCTGTTCCTCATCGTCGCCCGCACCATCCAGGGCTTCGGCGGCGGCGGACTGTTCGTTCTGGCCTTGTCGATCATCGGCGATGTCATCCCGCCGCGCGACCGCGGCAAGGTCCAGGGCGTGTTCGCCGGCGTGTTCACGCTGTCCAGCGTCGCCGGCCCGTTGCTCGGCGGCTGGTTCGTCGACAATCTGAGTTGGCACTGGATCTTCTATATCAACCTGCCGCTCGGCGTGGTCGCGCTTTTCGGTTTCGCCATCGCCTTCAAGGCGCATCCGCGCGCCGTCAGTCACGACATCGACTATCTCGGCGCGTTGCTTTTGATGGTCGCGCTCGGGGCGCTGGTGCTGTTCACCAGTCTCGGCGGCCGGAGCTTTGCCTGGGAGTCTCCCGAAATCCTTGCGATGATCGCCATCGCCGCCATCGGCCTCGTCGGTTTCCTCTACGTGGAAGCGAAGGGGCGCGAGCCGATCCTGCCGCTCAAGCTGTTCAGGCTCAATGTCTTCACCGTTCTGAGCATG
Source organism: Alphaproteobacteria bacterium (assembly GCA_018818925.1). GTDB lineage: Bacteria > Pseudomonadota > Alphaproteobacteria > Rhizobiales > Devosiaceae > JAHJQZ01. The sequence continues at coordinate 60,100 of JAHJQZ010000068.1, read as the reverse complement.
GTTGGCTTCGTCATGGGTGTCGCCATGATGGGCACCGTCACCTTCGTACCGCTCTATCTGCAGGTGGCGCGAGGCGTGTCGCCGACGGTGTCGGGGCTGCAAATGCTTCCGATGATCTTCGGCATCCTCGTCGCCTCGATGGCATCGGGCCAGATCATCTCCCGCACCGGACATTATCGCTGGATTCCGGTTTTCGGCATGGGCGTGCTGACCGTGGCCATGGTCTTGCTGTCGACGCTGTCGACAAGGACCGTCTATCCGGTCATGGGCACGATCTTTTTGTTCACCGGCCTCGGGCTCGGCTCGATCATGCCGGTGGTGACGACCGCCATCCAGAATGCGGCGCCGCGCGACATGCTCGGCGCGGCCACCGCCGCGGGCATCCTGTTCCGCCAGATCGGCGGTTCGCTCGGCGTGGCGCTGTTCGGGGCGCTGTTCGCCTCTCAGTTGGCGAAGGGCCTGCCGACCCTGCCGGGCGGCGGCGACCTGATGGGCGAGATCAGCCCGCAAATGCTCGAAACCCTGCCGACCGAACTGCACGAAAGCGTTACCAACGCGGTGGTTGCCGCGCTCAATCCGGTTTTCCTGACCAGTGCCGTCGTCGCGGGTTTCGGACTCGTGCTGGCGCTATTCCTCAAGGAAGTGCCGCTCAGGACCCGCGTCGAGCCTGCGGAGGGCGGGCGCCGGCTGGAATCGGGCGGCGAGACCGAGGCGCAGGCCGCCGAGGCGTCTTGATCCGGATTACCGCAGCGCCCGCATGGCGTTGAGAATGACGGCGACATCGATCGCCTCCTGGATAAGTGCGCCCTCAACCGGAGCCAGGTAGCCGAGGGCGGCCACCGCCATGAAGACAACGGTCAGACCCATACCGGCATAGACGCTTTGCAGCGCGATGCGCTTGGAGCGCTTGGCGATGCGGATGCCGGGCAACACCCTGTCGATCGCGTCGACCAGGATCACCATATCGGCGGTTTCCGCCGAAGCGGCGCTGCCGTGGGCGCCCATCGCCACCCCGATATCGGCGGCGGCCAGCGCCGGGGCGTCGTTGACCCCGTCCCCGACCATCATCACCGGACCGTATTTGCGTTCGGCGACGACGATCAGCATTTTCTGGTCAGGCGTTGCCGCGGCATGGATATAGTCGAGACGCAATCCACCGACCGTGGCTTCCGCCGCCGCGCGATTGTCGCCGGTCGCCAGAACGATGCGCTCGATTCCTTCCTTGCGCAGGTCGGACAGAAGTTCGGGCACGCCGGATCGCAATTCGTCGGCCAGAACGAGCAGGCCGGCCCAGGCGCCGTCGACGGCGACGCCGGCCGCGATGGCGCCGGGCGGGGCCTTGTCGGCGACCTGTTCAATTGCCAGGCCAAGGCAGCCCGCGACGTATTTCACGCCGCCGACGATGACCTGATGGCCCTCGACATCGCCGGCAACGCCTTCGCCCGGCGTCTCGACGGCATTGCGCGGCACCGGCAAAACGAGATTGCGGGCGAGCGCGTCGGCGACGATCGTCCGGGCAATCGGGTGCTGGGACGCCTGATCGAGCGCGGCGGCCAAACGCAACATCTCGTCGGGATCGCGGTCGGTCTTGATGTCGACAAGGCGTGGGCGCCCGGAGGTCAGCGTGCCGGTCTTGTCGATGACCAGAGACTTTGTGCCGGCCATGGCTTCGAGCACCTTGCCGCCCTTGATCAGAATGCCCTGCGAAGCCGCCCGCGACAGGCCGGCAACCAGCGCCACCGGCACGGCAAGAATGAGCGGGCAGGGGGTCGCGACCACCAGCACGGCGACGATGCGCACCACATCGCCGGATAAAAACCAGGCAAGACCGGCAATCGCCACGGTGAAGACCAGAAAGAGGATGGCATACCGGTCGGCGATGCGTGTCATCGGCGCCCGCGATTTCTGCGCCTGTTCGACGAGGCGGACGATGCCGGCAACCGTCGAATTCTCGGCGGTCTGCGAGGCGATGACGTCGAAGGGATCGCCGGTATTGGAGGTCCCGGAGAAGATGGCGTCGCCGGACACATGTTTGACCGGCCGCGCCTCCCCGGTCAGCGCCGATTCGTCGAGCACGGCGATGCCTTCGGCGACCGTGCCGTCGACCGGGACGATATCGCCCTTCCTGACCATAAGCCGGTGACCCGGGCGGATGTCGGCCAGTGCGATCTCCTCGAGCCTGCCGTCGAGATGGCGATAGGCTGTGCGCGGCACGCGTGACAGAAGCGCGGTCATTCCACGCCGGGCCCGCGCCTCGGCGAAGCTTTCGAGATATTGCCCGCTCGAATACATCAGTGCCACGACGATGGCGGCGAGTTCCTCGTCGAAGACCACGGCAGCAGTCATCGACAGGGCGGCGACGATGTCGAGGCCGATGTCGCCCTTTTTCAGACTGACGGCGATCTCGATGACGAGCGCTGCCAGGACGGGCAAGGTGAAGACGATGAAGACCGCATGGGCGTGATCGCCCATGCCCAGCCACATGAGAAAAAGCCCAAGAACAAGCCCGCCCGCGGCAATGGCCACAAGGGCGGGCTTGAGCATTCCGGCAGGCAGGCGAATCATTCTGGTCCCTCCACCAGCCACAAGAGGACCGGCATCCAGTTCATTCTGATTGCCTAAATGATCGGGCTAATACTCCGTGAAATTAAGTAGTCAAGTGGTCGCATCCCGGTTCAGGCAATGCTTATCACTTGCATCTGAAACAAGCATCCCGGCCGAACAACTTTCAATCAGTCGTTCTTGACCTCTTTCAACTTATCTATGCCGAGCACCTGCAGCGCCAGCTTTTCGTAGAAGGGCTCGGAATTGCCCGACTTCATTTTTCCGATGAAGTACTTTTCGAAGCCGATCTTGGCGAGATGTACCCACTTACCTTCCGAGGACCAGTTGACGTTGCGCGGCGGAATCTGCGGCTGGGCGACGAAGGCGATGCCAGAATCGCCGAAATCGGCGAGGCAGACGGCGTTCCACGATCCCTGATGGGTCGGCGCCTCGCCGCGGATGATCTGGCCGATATTGAGCGCGGTGGCCGTGACCATCGATTCGATCATGAAGCCGGTCTTGGGCACGCCGACCGGAACGGGGGTCTTGCCCATCGGCGGAATGGCGACGCAGACGCCAACCGAAAAGACGTTCTTGAATGTCGGGTTCTGCTGATGCTGGTCGACGATGACGAAGCCGCGCGGATTGACCAGGCCCTCGTTGCCGAACAGCGGCTTGATGCCCCTGAAGGCGGGCAGCATCATCGAGAACTTGGCCGGAACCTCGGTAATGCCCTTCGAGGTGCCGTCGTCGCCGATCTGCTCGACATGGAGGACGCCCGGCTCGGCCTTGGCGATCCTGGACGAGGTCATCCACTTGATGTGCTTTTCGCGCATGTTGGATTCGAGCAGGCCCTTGGTGTCGCCGACACCGTCCAGACCGAGATGGCCGATATAGGGCTCGGAGGTGACGAAGGTCATCGGCACCTTGTCGCGAATCTTGCGGCGGCGAAGCTCGGTCTCTAGAATGAACAGGAACTCGTAGGCTGGGCCGAAGCAGGACGCGCCCTGCACGGCGCCAACAACGATCGGGCCGGGATTCTTGCAGAACTCCTCGAAGGCCACATAGGCCTTTTCGGCGTGATCGATATGGCAGATCGACTGGGTGAAGCCGCCTTCCGGACCGAGACCCTCGACTTCGTCGAAGGCCAGTTCCGGGCCGGTGGCGATGATGAGATAGTCGTAGTCGACCGAGCTGCCGTCGACCAGCTCAACCCGGTTTTCAGCCGCGACCACCTGCTTGGCGGCAATCGGACGGAAGTCGATGCCGCGCCGGCGCATGGCCGGAGCCAGGTCGATCTCGGTGTCGATGCGCTCGCGCCATTTCACCGCGACCCAGGGATTGGACGGAACGAAATGGTATTTCGGATCCTTGGTGATCACCGTCAGGCGGTCTTCGGCGCGCAGCTCCGCCTTCATTTCATACGCCATGACCGCCCCGCCAAGGCCGGCGCCGAGAATCACGATGTGTGCCATGCTGTTTTCCCCTCCCGTGGAAGCAGTCGAGCCTAGCGAAGCTTCGCCCCGCGCTCAGTGACCCATGTCAATTGATATGTTCGAATATTCGCATTGTCCAGATGCGATCCGCCGCGTCGTCGTTCGAAACCTTCGCGGCCGCTTGTCACCGCGCGGCGTCGGGCGCCACACAAGCGTTGTCGTTCCGGGCGCTTGCCGATCAGGATCGCGGCACACAGGCGCAGCCGGTCCGTGTGCACGGACCGGCCGCCGCCCGGCGCGACGCGCCCCACAGCGCCACGCCATTTGTAGCCAGGCAAAAGCCAGGTCATGCCAACAGTCGCACTGCCCAGCATCCCGGATGCGCAAAAGGGCAGCGCACGGCCGGTTGAACCTTCGCCGATGAAGAGGTGGAGAGAGGGCCGCTTCCGGTCTTGGCCGCGAAAGAACCCTCTCTCCCGATATGAGACCGGCCGAGGACGCGAAGGCCAATCCCATAAGCATGGACCGGCAAGCCGGTCGTCGTTTCGCGGAGGAAGCAGCGCGAACGCCACTTCCTCCTGGAAGCGCAACCGAGGACGCGGAGATTGCGCTTCGTTTCTTGTCGCCGAGGCGACTGTCATCAGAGATTTCTCGTTTGTCGGGGCGAATCTACCTGCCAACCGACTGTGCTCCGGGCAGTGCCGCCGCCTCGCGCCCGGAAAAATCAAATAGCTGGCGCCACGCGCCTGCTTGGTTCGACACATTGTCAAACCGGTTTAGAAGTGTCTCGGTTCGAACTGCCCAAACACGGAATGCGCCCCTTATGACCAATTCGCCGGGCGGCGAAAGCCATTGCAGGTTACATGCGTGTTAAGTGGCTTGCTTTTAGCCTGTTGGTGTCACATGCTAAAAGCTGGTTAAAAGGGCCGCATTGCCATGCGGAAAGATCGGCCAACGGACGAGGATATTCGGGAGAGCCTGCATCGGCTCGGAGAAACACCGGAACTGGCGCGGTCCCGTCAACTCGTTGATTTTCTTAATTATGTCGTCGAAAAATCCCTGGACGGCGAGGAGTCCCGTCTCAAGGCCTATTCCATTGCGACAGAGGTTTTCGGGCGCGGTGACGATTTCGATCCGCAAACCGACTCAATCGTTCGCGTGCAGGCGAGACGCCTGCGGACGGCACTCGATGCCATATACAATGGCGATCACGAAGGCGTGACGGTACGCATATTTCTGCCGATCGGCAGCTATGTGCCGCGATTCGATTGGGTTGAAAACGCCGATAAGCAGAGCGCGAACTTAAATCGCTTTGAGAAACCGACGGCGCCAAGCCGGGCGATCCCGGCGCGTCGACCGGCTTGGCGCCACTGGAAGCTCGCGGCTGTTGTCGCCATCGTCACGGCCTTGGCTTTCGGCCTGCTCGCCTGGTTCGCCTGGCCCTCGGCGCAGCCATTCCGCAACCTGGCGACCTGGACCGGGCGGCCGGTCGTGATCGTTTCGGAGTTCGCTCCCGGCGATGCGGACGCGGCCTACGATGCCGGCATTTTCCAGACGCTGCTCGTCGAACTGCTGTCGGCGTTCGACGGTCTCGACGTCCGCGTCGATTCGGTGGTGATGCAAGGCACCACGACGCAGAACTCCGAGGTCGAAAACCAGCTCGGCATCGTCTACCGGCTCGGCGGCCAGATCGCGCTCCGCGACACCGGCATCGACGCGCATGTCACCGTGACCCGGCTCAGCACCTCGGAGGTGATCTGGTCGCATGGTTTCACCCAGCTCACCGCCGGGATGACGCATGACGAAGCGCTGCGCATGCTCGCCATTCTGGTCGCAACGAATGTCGCGGCTTTTCGCGGCAAAGTGCAGGTGGATGCGCGGGCGCAATTGCCGGATTGGGCCTATTCCGGGCCGGACGCGCTCGGCTATGCCTGTGGCATGCTCTACCGCGACGCCATCGGCCCGAGCAGGGTGATCGAGGCGGCGCAGGCACAATCATGCTTTGCCGCCCGTCTTGCCGCCGATGGAAGCCGCCTGATGGACAAGGCGGCGGTTGCGGCGCTCGATGCCCTCGATATCCAGCGCATGTCGGTGCCCGGAGACGAACTCGGCCAGACGCTGCAGTCCCAGATCGAGATCGGCGCCGACGCGGTGCGGGCCTTGCCGGCTTCGGCCTTCGCCCACGAGCTCTATGCTCGCATCCTCTGGGCGGCGAACGACATCGTGGGCGCGCGCCGCGAATTCCAGACGGCGCTCAAAGCCAATCCGGCCAATGCCGACCTCGAGGCTTCGCTCGGGATCATGGAGGTTCTGTCCGGCAATGCCAGCGCGCTATTCCATGTCGAGCGCGCCATCAATCGCGACCGGTGGCCGGCGGGCTGGTATTTCACCATCCGGGCACTCGATGCCCTCCGACACGGCGATCATTCCAATGCCATCCACTACGCCCTGTTGATCCTGCCCGACGATGCCGAACTCGGCCTCAGCGTCCTGGTGGCGACGGCGCCGGGCGCCAGACGGATGGACCTCGGCGATACCTACATCCCGGCGCTCCTCGCGCTGCCGCAGTTCGGGCGCGACGGCATAATCGCCCGTCTGTCGATGCGCATAATGGATGCGCAGATCCTCGGCATGCTGCGCAAGGGCCTCGAGGCGGCGGGCATTCCGGAGCGCTATCTCGATCACGGCTATCAGGCGGTCGAGTGGCCACCATAGCGATTGCCCCGCGGCGTCGAGAGCGGCGCGGGCGAGGCGTCAGCCGAACAGCCTTCGGGCGAGGGTGACGAAGGCGTCGCCGCGTTCGGAAAAATTCCTGAATTGGTTGTAGCTCGGGGCGCCCGGCGACAGGATGATTGTGTCGAACCGGGTCCGGCGCAATGCGATGGCCCGCATGGCGGCGTCGAGATCGGGTGCTTCGACGAGAGGGATGTCGGAGGCGCGCCGACGCAACTCGGCGGCAAGGCGCGCGCCGGTATCGGGCAGACAGACGACAAGCGCCGCGCCTTCCGTGCCGATGCGCTCGGCCAGATGGGCATAGTCCTGCTGGCGGTCGTAGCCGCCGGCGATCAAGGCGATGCTGCGGCCGGCAAAGGCCGCGAGGGCCGCCTCGGTCGCTTCCGGCGTCGTCGAGATGGAATCGTCGATGAACAGATGATCGCCGATGCGGATGTCGGCGAGGCGGTGCGGCAAAGGCTTGAAGCTGTCGATGGCAGCGAGGATGCCGTCGCGGCTGGCGCCGCAGGCTGTCGCCACCACGGCCGCCAGCACGGCGTTGTCGATGTTGTGCTGGCCGCGCAGCCGCGTGTGCGGCGCCAGTTCGGCGATGGCGTCGGCGAGTCCGTCGTCGATGGCGGGCAACAGGCGGGCCGGGTCGTCGAGATGGGTTGCGACGAGCGCGTGGGTTGCCGCCTGCGGGCCGAAGGCGAGCCTTGGCTTCGGTTCGAGGTCGAGGAGCCGAAGCTTGTCGGCGAAGTAGCGTTCGCGGCTTTGGTGCCAGTCGACATGCTCGGAATAGAGCGTGGTGACGGCGGCAATGTCCGGAGCGAAATCCATGTCGGCGGTCTGGTAGCTCGACAGCTCCAGCACCACGAGGTCGTTGCGGTCGCCAAGATCGAGTGGCGGCACGCCGACATTGCCGCCGAGACCGGATGCGACGCCGGACGCGGTCAGCATGTCGTGGCAGAGCGTGGCGGTGGTCGACTTGCCCTTGGTGCCGGTGATGGCGATCACCCTGGTGCCGGCGCCGTAACGCGCCCCCCACAGATTGAGGTTCGACGTGATGACGATGCCGGCCGCACGCATCTCGGCCATGACCGGCTTGTAAAGTGACACGCCCGGGCTCTTGATCAAGGTGTCGAAGCGCCCGGCGGCGATGGCGGCGCCGAGCTCGGCTGGCGGCAACCATTCGGCATCGGTGATGTCCGAGCCGCCGCTGTCGGCGGTCACGTAGACTTTTGTCTCCGGACTGGCCTCGGCCAGATAGGCGCGCGTCGAGCGCGCCTCGGCGCCCGCTCCGTAGAGGAGGACCGGGCGGCCGTCACGCATCGGCGAACAGGATTTCGCCGAGGTCGGGCGGGACGAGGTGGTCCTTGCTGTCGGTGAACAGGGCGTCCCAGTCGGGTTTGAGACCACCCGGACCATATTGGACATCGAGGTCGGGGCCGAGCTTTTTGACGACGGCTGTGTCGCGCCATTCGGACATCGATCGCAGCTGGTCGAGCACCGCCGCTGCCTCGCGGATTTCGCCGACGCATTCCCAGGGCTTCTGGCCGGCAAGCCCGGTCAGCTCGCGATAGCCGTTCTCGTTGTCGAGATTGTCGAGCAGATCGCGTGGAAAGACCGAGGCGAGCCTTTGCTTGCCCATGTGCGGGGCGAGGATGAGATAGGTGAACAGGCATTTCGGGCAGGCGCCGCACCACAGGTCGCCCTTGTGTCCGGCGAGGCGGAAATTGCGGTTGCAGCTCGAAAAGGAATGGTCGAACCGGGTCTCGCGGGCAAAGAGCTGGGCAATGCGCGCCTCCGAGAACGGGCGCAGAACCGAAAAATAGCGCAGGCCGCCGCCGGTCGCCTCGGCAAAAACCGCCGAAATCGCCTTTTCGAAGCCGTAGGACTTGGAGTGCTGGTGATTGATCTCGCGACCATCGAAAATGACGTTGCCCTCGCTGGCCGAGCGCTCGTTGCTCAAAACGATGGTGTCGTAGTCGAACAGGATGGCCGAAAGGGCCGCGATCATCGAATTCATCGCCGTGGACGGCACATGGCCGTTGTAATAGCCCGGTTCGCCGCCGAGATGGATCATTTCCTCGTCGAGCACGCGCGAGACGAACAGCGGCTGCTGGTGAATGGCTTCGACCGAGGTGACGATCGGCCCCTTGGGATTGACGGCAAAGGGCGTGTAGGCGCGTCCGGCGCGTTCGAACAGCTGCACCGAAACCAGCGAATCCTTGCCGCCGCCGACCAGCAGCAAGGCGCGATTCTCGAGTTCGCATTTCTGGGTGATAACCAGTTCGCGTCGGCCGGTCCTGATGGTCAGGTCGCCGAAGCGGTGCAGGTTGTTGCGGGCGTAGAACTCGCCGAGCCCGTTTTCGTAGATATCGAGCACCAGCGCTTCCTCGGCGGCGGTCAGGCTGAGCGCAGGGGCGGCTATGGTGAACGGAGCGAGCAGCTTGAAATAGCTGGTGCCGAGAATGAAGGCGGTCAATTCGAGCAGGCGGGCAAAGGCGGGCTGGGTGGCGCGCGCCGTGTCGAATCCGGCCGGAAAGCGCAGCACCTCCTCGAAAGCCAGCATGCCGAGCCGGTATTCGAAGCGCGCCACGCCGGCGCCGGCGTCGAAGCGCGGCGGCGCGACTTCGAAGGTCAATCCGGAATCGGGCGCATGTTCCGGCAGAAGCGGCGGTTGGGAAGAGGACTGCATTTACACCAGCAAATCACGATTTTTACAGAATTATGCCATGGTTATCGCAATCGCTCCAGAAGGAGCGTGGCGAGCGCCGAGGCGCAGATTGGCGCATCTGCGTCGCGAGCGCAAATTCGTTCGCTTTCAGGTGCCGCGCCTGCTTCCTTCGCCCGCAATGACGGCCCTGATGGCTTTTTTGGCCGGTTTCGCGATGCTTCAGCTCAGACGCATGTGCAGGCGCTTGACGATGCCGTCGCCGACGCGCTGGTAGCCGTATTCGGTGAGGGAACAGGAAAAGCCGGCTCCGGCCCGCTCGATCTCGATGAGGTTGTAGCGCGCCGGTTCCTCGCCGCGCGTCGCTTCGGCCGAGGCGGAAGCGACGCCGAGCACCGGCACGTCGCCTTTCGGACCGGTCAGGGTGCCGATGGTCGATTTGTGCAGATGGCCATGCAGGACGAGTTCGGCACCGGCCTCGGCGATGGCGTGGCGGAACAGCTCGGCACCCGAAAGCCCGCGGCGCGGATCGCGCGCATGCGCCTGTTCGGGCGGGTGGTGGATCATCACCGCCCGGAACAGGCCGCGTTCGCCGAGTATTTTCAGAAGCGAGGTGAGCTGCTTGGCCTGTTCGATGTCGAAGCGGCCCGAGGCGACGAAGAACGGTCGCGGCACGGCTGAGTTGCAGCCGACGAGCGCGAGATCGCCGAAGCGCCGGAAATAGGGAAACGGGCCGGAACCGATGGCCTGGCCGCGCATGTAGTCGCCCCAGGCTCTCGTCGCCATGTCGAGGGCGCCGCGCACATAGGCGTCGTGATTGCCGGGAATGACGGCCACCTGCGCCGGCGGGCCGAGCGTTGCCAGCCAGGCCGCGGTCATGTCGAATTCGGCCCTGACTCCAAGGTTGACGAGATCGCCGCTGACGGCGATGAGACTGGGGTTCATGGATTTCAGGTGTGCGACAAGTCCGCCCAGCGTATCGCGCCTGAGCGAGCGCCGGCGCGACAGCTGCCAGTTGAGAAAGCCGGTGACGCGCTTGTTCATCATCTCCCCCGGGCGGACCGGCGGCAAGGGGCCGAGATGTATGTCGGAAAGATGCGCGAGGCGGATCATAAAAGTGGTTTGCGCCGATCGGGTTCAGGTGACAAGTCGGACATTTGTTCCCAGGCGTTGCCCGATCTGTTATCCGAAGTGCCGGCAAACGGAGTCTTTTTCATGGAAATAAGCCGCTGGCTTTTATGGCGGGCCAGTTTCTTCCTGTTCGTCATGGGATTTTGGAAGCGCATGACCGTCGGCGTGCGCGCCGCGCTCGTCGATGGCGACAGGGTGCTTTTGATCAAGCACTCCTATATCCCCGGCTGGCATTTCCCGGGTGGCGGCGTCGATTTCGGCGAAACCATCGAGGAAGGCATGCGCCGCGAAGTCATGGAGGAAACCGGCCATCGCGTGACCGGGCAGGTGCAGATTTTCCAGACCTATCTCAATTCGCTGCCGCCGCAGCGCGATCATGTGGTGTTCTTTGTCTGCTACGGCTTCGAGCAGGTCGAAACCTTCAGGCCCAATCACGAAATCGTCGCCTGCGAATGGTTCGATCGCCACGCCCTGCCGGCCGAGACCAGCAAGGCGACGCGGGCGCGAATCGAGGAAATGTTCGGCGAGCGGCCGCGCGGCCGCACCTGGCGCGACTAGGGCTTCCGCCTAGATGGAATCGGAACGGAAGCTCCGGATTGTCGAATTGTCGCGTTTTCGAACCGGAAAAGTGCTGCCCACTTTTCCTGAAAGCGCTCCGAGGGCGAAAAGGGCCAGGCATTGAACCGCTACGACTGGGTCATTCTCGATTTCGACGGCACGCTGGCCGACAGCGCCCCCTGGTTCAAGGGCGTGGTCAACACGCTGGCCGAGCGTTTCTCCTTCAGCAAGGTGGACGAGGACGAGTACGAGCGGCTGCGCGGCGAGGACAGCCTGACCATCCTGCGCGCCGTCGGCGTGCCGATATGGAAAATCCCGCGCATCTCGCGCTATGTGCACCGGCTTGTAGCCAAGCAAGCCGACCAGATCCTGCTGTTCGACGGCGTGGATGCACTGCTCAGAAACCTGTCGGAGCGCGGCGTCACCATCGCCATGGTCAGCTCGAACACCAAGGCCAATGTCAAGCGCATACTCGGCGACGAGAACAGCGCCCGCTTCACCTATTTCGGCTGCGGCGCCAGCGTGTTCGGCAAGGCCACCAAATTCCGCCGCGCCCTCAGGGCATTGAAGGCCGACCCGGCCCGCACCATCGCCATCGGCGACGAGGAACGCGACATCAGCGCGGCGCGCGAAGCCGGCATCGCCGCCGGCTCGGTGAGCTGGGGCTATGCGACGCCATCGATCCTCAAGGCCGGAGCACCGGACCATTTCTTCGAAACGATCGGCGAGATCGCCGAATTGGTGGCGCCGGCCGAAGCGAATGAGGTTGGCGAAGGTGAAGAGTAGAGGACACTGCAACCCTTACTGACACACTCTGCGTCATTGCGAGGAGCGGAGCGACGAAGCAATCCAGAAGGCCGCAGGCGTCGGTGCTCGTAGTCGACTGGATTGCCGCGCGCCTTGCAGGCGCTCGCAATGACGAAGCGGCAAAGCCTGCCTCCTATCGCCTGTTAACCGCGCAGGAACGGCAGATCCGGCATGATCGGCACGATGCGGTGCGGGTTGATGCTGGCGTGGCTCCAGTAGTAATGGGTGCGGATGGCGTCGAGATCGACGGTTTCGGCCACGCCGGGATGACGGTAGAGGCGCTTCAACAGGCGCGACAGGTTCTTGTAGTCGGCGATGCGCCTCCGGCTGCATTTGAAATGGCCGTGATAGACGGCGTCGAAGCGCACGAGCGTGGTGAACAGGCGCCAGTCGGCCTCGGTCAATGTGTCGCCGACGAGATAGTCGTGGCGGTCGAGGCGGGCTTCGAGCCAGTCGAGCGTATCGAACAGAGCGGTGACCGCCTCATCATAGGCGGCTTGCCTGGTGGCGAAGCCGGTCTTGTAGACGCCGTTGTTGACGCTGTCGTAGACGCGGGCGTTGACCGCGTCGATCTCGTTTCTGAGCGGGGCGGGGTAGAAGTCGACGGCGTTGCCGGTCAGCCCGTCGAAGGCGGAATTGAACATGCGAATGATATCGGCACTTTCGTTCGAGACGATCGTGCCAGTCTTTTTGTCCCACAGCACCGGCACGGTGGCCCGGCCGGAAAAGCGCGGGTCGGCGGTGAGATAGACCTGCCACATGGTCCTTGCGCCGTTGACCGCATCGTTTGTCGAGCCGTTTTCGCCGGTAAACATCCAGCCGTGTTCGTCGGGCATTTTCGGATCGACCACCGAGACCGGGATCAGGGTTTCAAGCTCCTTGAGGGCGCGAAAGATCAGGGTGCGATGGGCCCAGGGGCAGGCCATGGCGACATAGAGGTGATAGCGCCCGGCTTCCGCCGCAAAACCGCCCGTGCCTGTCGGACCGGGGGTGCCGTCCGGCGTCACCCAGTTGCGGAAACTGGATTGCTTGCGCTCGAACGCGCCGCCGGCGGAGGCAAAGACGGTGCCGTCGGTCGACCATTCGCCATTGACCAGGAATCCCATGTGTCAGTCCTTCTCGTTTGACGACATTGATCTAGTCGTTCGGCGGCCACATCCAAGAACGCACGGGGAAACAGAGTGTTCAACGCAGGTGAGCAATGGCGGCGAGGCGCATACCCCGGACGGAACCCAGTCGGCCGGCGCAAACGCTTATTTTGCCCGGTTGGCCAAACGCCGATTTACCTGTCGTCCCGCTTCTGGTAAGAGCAACGCCGCTTTGGGTGGAGGTTCCCGGCATGACCAGGGTGGCAAGGGAATATCGACGAGTCCGATGACTCTGACGATGCGTTCGGAACGGGGAAACGTGTTTTTCCGGTTCGAGCGCGCGGCAGCCGACCGAACTCGCCCATTTCGCCCTTTCCTGGACACGCCTCATGATCGAACTTTCCGTCGCCGCGGCCGAAGCGGTCGCGCCCGTCACTTTCAACCACATCACCATCAGGCAATCGACGCCCGACGACGAAACCTGGGTGGACCTTTTGCAGGCGCTGGCTTTCGGGCCGGGACGGTTCGCGCGAGCCGCCTTCCGCGTCCGCGAACGCTTTCCGGTCGATGCGCATCTCGGCCTGATTGCCGAGATCGGCGGGGTCAGGGTGTCCTCGGTGATGATGACGCCGATTTCGGTCGGCGGCATCAACGGCTACCTGCTCGGACCATTGGCAACCGATCCGGTCTATCGCAATCGCGGCGCCGGCAAGGCGCTGGTGCGCGAGGTGACGCGGCGGGCGCTGGCGCGCAGGGAGGGGCGCTTTGTCATGCTGGTGGGCGATCCGCCCTATTACATGCCGCTCGGCTTTCAGCCGACAAGCCATGGCGCCATCACCTTTCCCGGACCCGTCGACCCGAAGCGCATTCTGGTCCATTCTCCCGAGCCGGAACTGGCGATGCGGCTCGAGGGCGAGATCGCGGCGTTCAGAGCCCAATAGACCGGGAGCATTGACGTGGCCGTCTGGCCGGACCCGATCGCAGTAATCAGACAAAGGCTGATGCCGGAGCCCGAGGTCATCGACGATGTCCTCGATCTCGAGCCCGACTGGCTGCCCGATCCGCCCCATGCCCAGCCGCCGGTGCTGGCGGCGGTTTTGATCGCACTGGTCGAGCGCAGTGAAGGCTTTCACATTCTTTTCACCCTGCGCGCCTCGGCCCTCAGGGCGCATTCCGGCCAGGTGGCCTTTCCGGGCGGCAAGATCGAGGCCGCGGATGCCGATCCGGCGGCGGCGGCGCTTCGCGAGGCGGAAGAGGAGGTGGCGCTCGATCCCGGCGATGCCGAGGTGCTCGGCTATCTGCCCTCCTATTTCACCGGGTCCAATTATCTCATCACCCCGGTCGTCGCGGCGGTGCGGCCGCGCGCGCCCTTCCGACCCAACCCGATCGAGGTGTCGCATCTGTTCGAGGTGCCGCTCGCGCTGCTTTGCCGCCCGGAGGCCTATGGAACCTACCGGATCGAGCGGCACGGCGTGACCCATTCGACCTGGCTGGTCGACTATGACGGCCACACCATCTGGGGGATCACCGCTAACCTGACGCGGCGGTTCTTCGAAATGGCGCTGGCGGAGACGGCGCGATGAGTACCGAGGCGATGGCGCGCGAGCGGCTCGGCGCGGCGCCCTGGCTGCGGATGGCGCCGTTGCGTGCCGTGTTCACGGCCCTCGATGCCGCAAGCGGGCGAACGCGCGTCGTCGGCGGGGCGGTGCGCGACACGCTGCTTGGACGGAATGCCGAGGCGATCGAGATCGATCTGGCAACGACGCTGGTGCCTGAAGAGGTCACGGCGCGGGCGGAGGCAAAGGGCATTGCCGTCATCCCGACCGGCATCGCCTTTGGCACCGTGACGCTCACCGTCGCCGGCACCGGTTTCGAGGTGACGACTCTGAGGCACGATGTCGAGACCGACGGCCGGCGGGCTCTGGTGCGCTTCGGCACCGACTGGACCGAGGATGCGCGACGGCGGGACTTCACCCTCAATGCGCTTTATTGCGGGCCGGACGGGGCGCTGTTCGATCCGCTCGGCGGTCTCGAGGACTGCCTTGCCGGACGGGTGCGGTTCATCGGCGAGGCGGCGGCGCGCATTGCCGAGGACAGGCTGCGGGTCTTTCGCTTCTTCCGCTTCTCGGCCAGCCATGGCGGCGAGCGGTTCGACGCGGACGGGCTTTCGGCATCGACGGCGGCGGCCGGCGCGCTGGGGCCGCTCTCGGCCGAGCGCATCGGTCACGAAATGACGCGCATTCTCGGGCTGCGGCACTGCGCCAAAACGCTCGGAACCATGGCCGAAGCCGGACTCGTCGATCTCGATACCGGCGTGATCGACGCCTTGCGGCACTACGAACGGGTGGCGGTTACTCCGGCGCTGGCCGGGCGGCTGGCGCTCCTTGGCGGTTCGGACGGCCAGACGCAGCTGCAGCGCCGCTGGCGGCTCAGCAATGCACTGGTGAAGCAAGCGCGGGCGCTCCATGAGGCAGCCGGACTGATCGCGGCGGGAAAGCTGGCCGAAGCCGCCTATCGCCAGCCCGCTGCCGGCCTCGCCGCCGTGGATATTGCCGGAGCCCGCGCCGCGTGGACGCGCGAGGACTGTGCCGGGCTGCGAGGGCGTTTTGCCCTCTACAAGCCGCCGCCTTTCCCGATCACGGGGGCGCTGCTGGTCCGGCACGGCTTTGCCGCCGGGCCGAGGCTCGGCACGCTGCTGTCACATCTGGAATCTGCCTGGATCGACAGCGATTTCACGCTGACCGAAGCCGAATTGCTGGCCATGGCCGCCGAACGTTCCTGAAACGGGCCGGCGGCCGCAACGGCGATCAGGACGTGTCAGGCGTCCTTGACCCGCTCCTTGATGCGCTCGACCATGTCGGGGCGGACCTTTTCCTCCTCGTGGGCGGAATGCAGGTGTTCGACGGCGCGGCGGACGACCTCCGCCTCGTCCTCGTGCTGGGTGTGCCAGTCGCAACCCGGAACCAGGGAGCCGCATGTGAATGTCTTCATTAGTTCCTCCTTTGGTTGTCAGCAGTCGAGTCTTGCTAACAGACAGGATTGGCGAAGATATGTCGATGATATCGATCAATTGAGACAAAGGTTTAGCACGAAGACGAGAGTTGCGCGGCCGGGGCCCTCGCGCCCGTCATCCCGCCCAAGACTGCGTCTCGGCCGGCCTTACGGCCATTTCACCTCGGGCGGCAGCGAGCTGAGAATGGCCTTTACATTGCCGCCGGTCCTCAGCCCGAAGGTCGTGCCGCGATCGTAGAGCAGGTTGAATTCGACATAACGTCCGCGGCGGACCAGTTGTTCCTCGCGATCGGCTGGCGTCCACGCCTTATTGAAATTGCGGCGCACCAGCAGCGGATAGACGTCGCGGAAGGCGGTGCCGACGTCGCGGGTGAAGGCGAAATCGGCCTGCCAGTCGCCGGAATTGTGGTGGTCGTAGAATATGCCGCCGATGCCGCGCGGCTCGTTGCGATGGGCGAGGAAGAAATAGCGGTCGCACCAGTCCTTGTACGTGTCGTAGTCGATGTGTGGATGGGCGGCGCAGGCAGCCCGCATGGCGGCATGGAAATCCAGGCTGTCGGGATCGTCCTGGTTTCGGCGCCGGTCAAGCACGGGGGTCAGGTCGGCGCCGCCGCCAAACCACCATTTCGAGGTGACGATCATCCGCGTGTTCATGTGAACGGCCGGAACATGCGGGTTTTGCGGATGGGCGATCAGCGAGATTCCGGCGGCCCAGAAGCGCGGATCGGTATCGGCGCCATGGATCTGTGATGCGAATTCGGGCGTAAACGTGCCGTGCACGGTCGAGATGTGAACGCCGGCCTTTTCGAAAACGCGACCATGTAGCACCGACATCTCGCCGCCGCCGCCCTCGCCGTCACTCGCTTCGTTGCGCTGCCAGGGTTCGCGGGCGAAACGGCCGGGCGGGCGTTCGGCCAGCGGACCGGTCAGTTCGTCCTCGATCGCCTCGAAATCGGCGCAGATCCTGTCACGCAGCTCGCGGAACCAGGCAGAAGCGCGGGCTTTCTTGTCCTCTATGTCGGCTGTCATAAGGTGCTCCGGATCATGACCGGTGTTAGCCGAGCGAAAGGTGATGTTCAACCAAAGACAAATGCGCCGCCCGTTGGGGGACGGGCGGCGCTGCACGGGATCGCTGTTCGACCGGTCGGGCGGTCGGGGGTCAGGCCGAATAGGGTCCCGGATTGGTCCGGTCGCCGTCGGTCGTTGACTCGATGGGTGCCGGCGCGGGCTCGGGCATGGTCTCGGCCTTCGCCGCGGGCTTGCGGGACGCCATGAAGTCGTCGAACTCGGCCTTGTCGCGGGCCTTCCTGAGATTGGTGAGGAAATCGGAGAACTCGGCCTGTTCCTCTTCGAGACGCTTCAGCGTTTCGGCCTTGTATTCGTCGAAGGCGGCGTTGCCGCTCGTTTCGGCGGAGCGGTGATGCGCGTGCCAGCGCGCCTTCATCTCGTCACGCCAGGCGCGCTTCATCGCGTGCCATTCCTCGCGGCGTGCCCGCCATTCGTCCCGCATTTCGTCGCGGCGCTGTCGAAGATCGTCCTTCATGCTTTCATCCCAGTAATAGTGTCTGCAGCCCATTCTTCCGCTCCATATCAAATAGGCCAGCAGGGCCAGCCCGAGAGGCCAGAACACCACGAAGGCGACGATCATCGTCGCGATCCAGGCACCCTTGCCCATTTCGTCCAATCTGGCGGCGATACCCATTCGTGCCTCCGTTGGTGTGAATGTAAGTAACATTCACATAGATGGATGAGAGCGCCGGATTGTCAAGAGGGGGCGAAAGGGCGGCGGCGTTTTTTGGCAAGCTCGGTCGCCTCGCCATGCCGGTTCATATCCGCAAAACGACCCGCCTTGCGCGCGTGGCCACGGCCATTCACTCTTATATAAGGCGGCAAAGGCGGGTTTTCAGGGGTGCGCGCCGGTGCCGCGTCGGCGAAGGCAATGTGATGGCCCCGCCTGCGGACAAGCGAGGCGCGTCGCTAGCGCTGGTGGTGCAGCCCCAGCCCATCGAGATAGATCAATATGCCGGATTCGAGCAGGTCCTCGGGGGTGACCGGCAGGTTGCGGCGGGCGGTATCGCCTCTTAAGAACAGCGAGGCGATGCCATGCGCCATGGTCCACACATGCAACGCGATCATCAGGGGCGGGGCGCGGCGGTCCTCGGGCAGAATGGCGTGCATGGCGGCGGCGGCGTCGCGCAAGACGCCGAAGGCGCGGTTGCTCTCGCGCGACAAATCCGGATCCGAACCGTGGTCGATGCCGGATTCGAACATGGCGGTGTAGAAGGCCGGCTGGCGGCGGACAAAGTCGATATAGGCATAGCCGATGCGCGTCAGCGCCGCGAGCGGGCCGCCGGCGCCGTTGTTCCAGGCCTTGTCGAGACCATCGGCAAAGGCGGCGAAACCCTGCAGCGCCAGCGCCGCGACGAGATTGGCGCGATCCTTGAAATGGCGATAGGGCGCCGCCGGGCTGACCCCGGCCATGCGCGCCGCCTCGGAAAGCGTCACACCTTCCGGCCCGTGCTCGGCCATGAGCTGGCGGGCCGCCTCGATGAGCGCTTCGCGGAGATTGCCGTGATGGTAGCCGCGGCGGGCCTGCGGATCATCGTGACGTGTCATGTGACATATATTTACATTTCCGGCGTCGGTTTACCAGTGCCGAAGGCGCGCGGGGCGGTCGCCGGACCTTGATCACTTAAGCCGATCTTGATCGGCAATGCCCATGGTTTTCGCGTTTTTTCGCGACTTGATCCGGTGTGCTCGCACCGCTCGCCGTTTGGCTGCCCGCGTCGGACGCTAGCCGGCGCAGCGCTGGAAAGCGGGAAGGTGCTGGTTGGTCGAGGCGGCGCTCAGCCGTTCGAACACGGCCGCAATGTCGGGATAGGCGGCAACGGCCGGCAGCAGTTCGTCGTCGTAGAGGGCGGCATTGTCGACCTCGGCCGTCACGCCGATAGCGCAGGCCTCGCTGATGGTTGCCGGTACGACGGCAGCGATCTCGGCTGAGCCGAGTTCGGCATTGGCCGGCACGCTCATGCCATAGGTGGTCATCAGGTCGGCGAGCCAGCTCTGGTGCATCTGCTCGGAGCGGATGATGTTGGAGAAGGGCCGTGTGGCGCCGAACTTTTCCATCACCGCGGCATAAAAGGCCTCGGCGTGGTATTCGTCGTTGAGGGCGTCCAACAGCGCCTCCTGGACGGTCTCGGGCAGTGCGGTCGCCGCCTGGGCGGCTGGAACGAAGGTGGCGCTGGCAAGCATTGCGGCGAGCGCGACGGCAAGGGTCTTTTTAACGGTGGTCATGGCTGCAACTCCTTTTGCATGCGGTCAGGTCCAGGGCCGCGACTGTTCATGAATAAGAGTATGCGCATTTTTGAATGTAGAAAAAAGTTAAATATCGGCAATGTGTTGGACAGGGCGCGGAGAGGAACTGAACACGAAACACGCATTGTGATTGGCGCTGGCTAATACGATCGTCCAATCATTGCCGAGGGTGCGCTCAAGCGTCGCCGACCTTGAATTCCGACCGAGCAAGCACCAGACCTGGAGCCATGATCCTGCGCCGCGCGGCGAACCGGAACGAGCTGAAAGGTGCTTCGCCGATGAAAATGTCCAACACGCATAATCGCTTCGTCTACGCCCTGTGGTCGCCGGTCTATGACATCGTGCTGGAGCGGTTCTTTGCTTCGGGACGACGCGATGCCATGCAGGCCGCACGCCTATGCGATGGGGAGACGGTCTGCCTGGTCGGCATCGGCACCGGCGCGGATTTGCGCTACCTCCGGCCGGGCATTCGCGCCACGGGTATCGATCTCAGCGAGGCAATGCTCGCCAAGGCGCGGCGCAAGCTGCCCGTCCACGGATGTGAGGTCGATCTGCGGGTCGGAGACGCGCAGGCGCTTCCCTTCGAGGACGGTTCGTTCGACGTGGTATTTCTCAATCTGGTGTTGAGCGTGGTTCCCGATCCGGCGCTGTGTTTCGCGGAGGCTGTGCGAGTGGTTCGCCCCGGCGGCCGGCTCGTCGTGTTCGACAAGTTTCTGACCGACGAGGCGCAGCCGTCCCTGCTTCGCCGGGCAGCGAATGTCATTGCGACCAGACTGGGGACCGACATCAACCGTCGCCTGACAGACATGCTAGCTGGCCAGGACTGCGCCGTCGCCAGCGATCAGCCAAGTTTGCTCGGCGGCATGTATCGGGTGCTGGTCCTGAAGCGGGGCTGAACCAGGCACCGCGCCAATCCATCATGTCGGTGCCGAAGCCGAACGAGTCGCCGACTCCATCGAGGACGGCCAGTGTCAGACTGGATGGTTCGCCAGATCAAGACCGTCCGGTTCGGCCGGTGGCGCTCGTCACGCGGCCATCATGCCTCGCTGTGAAAGCCGTGAGGAGGGATTGCGCGGCTGAGCACCGTCCACTTCCGCGACCGATCCGCAAGGCGGAGGCCGGTCCTTGCGATGCCGCGTGGAGCCGTCCGCCAGGCTATGTGTATTGGCGCAATCGGGACGCCGAGTTTCGACCGGCGAACGGCCGCCGGCGATTGCGACGGCGAGAGTCCTGTTGAGAGTGTTCATGACGGCAACTCCTTTCACGGGCGGCCGGGAACAGGGTCGCGATTGTTGCGAATATGAATATGCGCATTATTGAATGTAGAAAAGTTAAATATCGGCAACGAGTTGGACAAGGCGGGGAGAAAACTGCGGGAGGTTGGACGAGCGGATAGCCGGAGGACCGGCCCACCGGCTTGCTCCTGGCTCCATGCCGGCGGGACGACCACTGGCCGCGTCGATGTCAGGACACCGATCGCGCAGCCGGCATGTCCTGTGAAGTATTCCCGAAGAAATACTTGAAAGTGCGTGATTTTGTCACATTTGTTCAGTATTGCGAGCGCGCCAGACCCTCTCATCTTGATATCGCCATGCCCGCCGCGTATTCGTCTGGCGAGGATCGTCTTGTTTGCCGCCTCGCCAGGCTTCGCTTCATCGGCGAGGCCGCGCGGTCACGAGTCCTCGGGGATTGAGATCGTGACGCGCGCCAAATCCATGCGCAGACGCCCCATTATCCGACCGGATATCGACAGCGACTCCGGGACCGCCCGGCTCTGCCGCGCGAAGCGGATTTCGATTGCGCCAGTCGATCGGGCGACTGTTCGACGTGCGGATTCGCGCGCCGTCACGGCCCCTGCAGCGCGGCTTTGTCTCATGTTGGGAGCATGATATGAGCATTTGCTTTCACCCGCCATTCGTACTGCGCCTGCCCATTGCACTCGTAGCGGCTCTGGCCGCGCTTTCGGCTGGACCCGTTCTGGCCCAGTCCCCGATCGCGTCGGGCCACATGCAATGGGCGGAAGTTGCCTCGGTCGATGCCGGGGCCGAGGCCAGATCGGTTCATTATGCCGTGACCGGGCCGGGCCTGCTTGTCGTCGACTATGTAATCACGCCTTATCGGCGGCGGGACTTCTACAGTTCGGCCGAAGATTGTCTTCAGACCACGGGCACCGAATACTGGAGCCATGTGTCGAGCGAGACCTGGTTTGGGTCGGAGCGCGCCGAAGGCAACTATCCGCCGCATGACGGCTCGGTCGCCGACAAGCGCATCCGCACCATCTGGAGCATTCCGGCGCAGAGTTTCGAAGGCGATTTCCTGATGCAGCGGCCGGTGAATTGCGGCCTCAACAGCTGCTACGGCTTTGCCGCCACGGTCAATTTCAACGCCTATTTCTATCCCGAAGGCCAGACGCCACCCCCGGCATCGGAGATGCCCCTGCCGGGTGCGGGCGATAGCGGGATCGCCGTTTCCAACAACCTGGAGGAGGGCTACGACCGTCCCGGTTCGGACATCAGCTGTCTGTTCCCGATTGCGAACGCCAACGTCTGCCAGTCGATGTGCGACAACAACGACGACTGTGTCGCCTTCACCTGGGTTCGTCCGCAGGCGATTATGCAGGAGCCGTGGAACGGTCAGCCGATCTGTTGCCTGAAGAACGCCGCGGTGCCGCCGCAGGCGAACAAATGTTGTGTGTCCGGCCTTAAGTGACGGGAACGTAGAGTGGCTCCGCCCGGATCGCCTGGTCCTGGCGGCGCATCTGGCGTGCCTTCGCCTCGTGCAGCACGAGAAAGCGGGGCAGCGTCTATCGCGGCACCGCTGTCGATCAGGGACCTCAACACCGCAATGACGGCATCGTGGTCGGCCGCGATCCCCATGACCTCGTGCATTCCGACTTCGAGCAGAATCCGTGGTGGTATGTCGATCTCGGCACCTCCGCGACCATCGACACGATCCGCATCTACAACCGGCTCAATCCCGAGGTGCTCGCCAATCCATCGCTGATGGTTTTCGTCAGCGAGGACGGGAACCTGTGGGAAGAGGTCTATCGCCATGACGGATCGCGCTGGGCGGAACTGACGCTCGATGCCTCGACCCGGGGCCGGTTCGTGCTGTTGCAGCTCGCCGAGCCGGGCCACCTCCAGTTCTTCGAAGTCGAGGTCTGGGGACGGAACTGAACGCTTTGGACAAAGGGCGGCGCCGGTTCGCCCGGCGCAGCTCCGGCAGGCGTTGCGGCCGCGCAACATCCCCGGCTTTTTGTGGCTGTTGCGGAGAATCCACGCCTCATTTTTCTTAATTCTGCCCCATCCCGGGCGCGCCATAAAACCATCCCAAAACAATCAAGATTTTGCCCTCTCCCCGACGCCGTCGTTTCCATAATGAACGGTGCGTCCGGCATCGAAGCCGGCGCGGCGGCGCTGCCGTCATTCAAAACGCACAAGGAGAGGCCCAAATGAAAAAGCTTCTTGCAGCACTTGCCTTTGCGACCGCCGGTACCGCCCTTCCGGCATTGGCCCAGACTGACGTTCTTCCCCCGGAGGTCAGCTTTGACGCTTCCGTCCTCGCCACGACCGACTTCCTCGCCATCGATGCCGACGCGTCCGGCGGCGTGAGCTATGACGAATTGCTGGCGATCGTCCCCGACCTGACCGCAGAGGACTTCACCGCAATCGACGTCGACCTGAGCGGCGACATTTCGGAAGACGAGCTCAAGGCGGTCACGCCCGCCACCATGTGACGCCCCCAGGCTTCACACGAGGCAAATAAAGGCCATCCCGCCTTGCGCGGGGTGGCTTTGGCGCGGTCCGGGCTCCGTTTTCACCTGCCCGGCAATTCTCCCAGCTGCTACGGGGATTGTGAGCAAGCCGCGAAGCCGGGCTTGAAAAGACCTGTTAAAAGGGCTATAAAAAGTACCTTTAAGGAGGCTTTTCATGCCGCACACCATTCTCGCCGCGACCAGCGCCAGCGTTTCCGAATTGAAAAAGAACCCGATGGGCACCGTCGCCGCCGGCGAGGGCTTTCCGGTCGCCATTCTCAACCGCAATGAACCTGCCTTCTATTGCGTGCCCGCCAAAGCCTATGAGGCGATGCTGGAACGCCTTGAAGATCTCGAACTGAACGCCATCGCCGACGCAAGGGAAGGTCAGGTCGTCCACAGGGTGTCCCTGGATGACCTATGAGCTTGCCTTTCTGGACGAGGCCTTGAAAGAGTGGCGCACGCTCGACAATGCCACGCGGGAGCAGTTCAAAGGCAAGCTCGCCGAGCGCCTGCAAAACCCGAAAATCCCGGCGGCGCGTCTGCATGGCGCCAAGGAGCGCTACAAGATCAAGTTGCGCAATGCGGGCTATCGCCTTGTCTATCAGGTCAGGGATCGGGAGCTACTGGTTCTGGTCGTCGCGGTTGGCAAGCGCGAACGCAACGAGGTCTACAAAATCGCTGAACGCCGCAAGACCGAGTGATGCCGGGACTCCGTCCTGAGTTTTTCCTCACGCTCCCGGCAACTCCCCCACTTGCCGCAGCGCCTCCCCCAGCACTGTGGCGGCGGCGAGGGCGACGTTGAGGGACCTGAGGCCTTCGGCCATCGGGATGCGGACCTTGAGGTCGGCGCGGGCGGCGACGGTATCGGGAACGCCGGCGCTCTCGCGGCCGACCATGAGGATGTCGTTGGGCGTGTAGGCGGCGGCATAGGCGCTTGTTGTCGCCTTGGTGGTCAGAAGGACGAGGCGCCGGCCCTCGGCGCGGCGGGCGGTGTCGAAAGCCGCGAAACTGACATGCTCGATCAGGCGGACGCGGTCGAGATAGTCCATGCCGGCACGGCGGAACTTGGTGTCGGAAAAGACGAAGCCGGCCGGGTGGATGAAGTGCAAAGGGATGCCCATGCAGGCCGAAAGGCGCATCAGCGTGCCGGCGTTCTGGGGAATGTCGGGCTGGAAAAGGGCAAGGGCAAGCGGCATGGGATATCCACGGCAAAGAGGCGGAACACAGGCGTTCATGCCACGGCCGGCCCGCGCGCAACATGGCGCAACAGGACATATTGTCGCAGTCCCGTGCGGCCAAATGTAGCAAGGCTGGACAAGCGATCGGCAGAGTGCAAAAAGAACCCCCCAAATCCGCGGATTGTCAATTCGGCGGAGGGGGTGAGTTTGTCTGCCGCGGCCGGCGATTCGCGCCGGAAAGCCGGGCAGGCAGGCAAGAGGCATTTCTTTCGGACGGGGGTCACATTTGGCAACGGCAGCAAAAAGCGACGCGACGCGACGCGACTTCCTTTACATCGCCACCGGCGCCGTCGGCGCCGTCGCGGCAGCGAGCGCGGTCTGGCCGCTCATCGACCAGATGAATCCCGACGCCTCGACGCTGGCTCTGGCCTCCATCGAATTCGACCTCAGCCCGATCGAGGTCGGCCAGATGGTCACCATAAAGTGGCGCGGCCTGCCGGTCTTCGTGCGCAACCGCACCGAAGCCGAAGTCGAATCGGCCAAGACGGTGCCGCTCGACGAGCTGCGCGACCCCGAGACGGACGAGGCCCGCACCAAGTCGGGCCACGAGAACTGGCTGATCATGCTGGCCTCGTGCACGCATCTGGGGTGCATCCCGACCGCCAATGCCGGCGACTACACCGTGGTCTCCTCTAATGGCAACCAGGGCGGCTGGTTCTGCCCCTGCCACGGCTCGCACTACGACACCGCTGGCCGTATCCGCAAGGGACCGGCGCCGAAGAACCTGGTGGTGCCGCCTTACGCGTTCCTGAGCGATACCACGGTCCAGATCGGTTAGGGGGCAAGGACAAATGGCGCTGACGCACAACTCGGAAAAGTACGATCCGAAGAATCCCGCCCTCAAGTGGTTCAACGACCGCCTGCCGCTTCTGAGCTTCGGCAAGGAGCACTTCGTCGATTTCCCCACCCCGAAGAATCTCAACTACTGGTGGACCTTCGGCATGATCCTGGCCCTGTGCCTCGGGGTGCAGATCGTCACCGGCATTATTCTGGCCATGCATTTCACCCCGCATGTCGATCTGGCCTTCAACTCGGTCGAGCATATCCGCCGCGACGTGAACTGGGGCCGCATCATCCAGGGCACCCACGCCGTCGGCGCCTCGATGTTCTTCTTCGCGGTCTATGTCCATATCTTCCGCGGCCTGTTCTACGGCTCGTACAAGGCGCCGCGCGAGGTTCTGTGGATGCTCGGCGTCATCATCTTCCTTCTGATGATGGCGACGGCCTTCATGGGCTATGTGCTGCCCTGGGGCCAGATGAGCTTCTGGGCCGCCACCGTTATCACCAACATCTTTGCCGCCATCCCGCTCGTCGGCGAGCCGATCCTGCAATGGCTTCGGGGCGGCTTCGCGGTCGACAACGCCACGCTCAACCGCTTCTTCTCGCTGCACTACCTTTTGCCCTTCGTCATCGCGGCGGTGGTCATGCTGCATATCTGGGCGCTGCACATCCCGGGCAACGGCAACCCGACCGGCGTCGAACCCAAGGATAGCCACGACACCGTTCCGTTCACGCCCTATGCGACGATCAAGGACCTGTTCGCCGTCTCGGTCTTCCTCATTCCGTTCGCCTGGTTCGTGTTCTTTGCGCCCGACATTCTCGGGCACCCCGACAATTACATCATGGCGAACTCGCAGGTGACCCCGCCGCATATCGTGCCCGAATGGTACTTCCTGCCGTTCTACGCGATCCTGAGGGCGATCGATTTCAACATCCTGTTCATCGATTCAAAGCTCGGCGGCGTCATCTTCTTCGCCGGCTCGATCCTCATCCTGTTCTTTTTGCCCTGGCTCGACGTCTCCAAGGTCCGCTCGGGCAGTTTCCGGCCGATGTTCAGGATCTTCTTCTGGGTGTTCGTGCTCGATTTCCTCTTGCTCATGTATCTGGGCGCGCAGCCGGCCGAGGGCATTTACGTCACGCTGGCCAAGGTCGCCACGGCCTACTATTTCCTGCACTTCCTGGTCATCCTGCCGGTGGTCAGTCGCATCGAGACGCCCAAGCCCTTGCCGACGAGCATCTCGGAAGCGGTGCTGGCGAAACCGGCCTAGAGCGAAGGACCAAAGCGAAATGATCAAAGCAAAGACCATTCTGATGGCCATCGCTCTTGCCGGACTGTTCTCAGCGCCGGCGAACGCCTCCGGGACTGCCGGCGTCGAGCCGAAATTCAGCGACTGGACCTTTGGCGGGTTGTTCGGCACCTATGACGAGCACCAGCTGCAGCGCGGCTTCCAGGTGTTCCGCGAGGTCTGCGCCGCCTGCCATTCGGCCAACCTCATTTCCTTCCGCAATCTTTCGGAGGAGGGCGGTCTCAACTATTCCGAGAGCCAGGTCAAGGCGCTGGCCGCCGAATACACCATCGCCGACCCGGCATCGCTGGACGGCGAGCGTTCGGGCATTCCGGCCGACCGCTGGCCGGCGCCCTTTGCCACCGAACAGGACGCCCGCGACGCCAACAACGGCGCGCTGCCGCCCGACTTCTCGGTTCTGGCCAAGGCGCGTACCGTGCAGCGGCCGGGGCTCGGCTGGATCATGAACTATTTCATCGCCTATCAGGAGGGCGGCCCGGACTACGTCTACAACCTGATGACCAACTATGCCGAGGCGCCGCACGACGTCGAAATTCCGGCCGGGCAGTATTACAACGCCTTTTTCGGCGGCGGGATCGCCATGGCGCCGCCGCTCGCCGACGGGCTCGTCACCTATGACGACGCGTCCGTGCCGATGACCACCGAGCAATATGCCAAGGACGTTTCGGCCTTCATGATGTGGATGGCCGAGCCGCACCTCATCGCGCGCAAGGAGCTCGGTTTCAAGGTGCTGATCATCCTCTCGGCCTTCGCGGTCCTCATGTATCTGACCAAGCGCAAGCTCTGGTCGAACGTCAAGCACTGAGCTAGGTTTTGCCGAACGCTGGACAGGGGCCCGTTCGCGGGCCCTTTTCTTTTGTGGCAAGCCAATCCGTGGGAGCCTGAATTGCCCGTCGACCTCAAGAGCCTGATCCGCACCATTCCCGACTATCCCAAGCCCGGGATCATGTTTCGCGACATCACCACGCTGATCGAGAACCCCTACGGGTTTCGCGAGGCGATCGAGCGGTCGGCTTCGTTCCATCGCGGCATGGGCATCACCCATGTCGCCGGCATCGAGGCGCGCGGCTTCATTTTCGGGGCGGCGGTGGCCATCTCGCTCGGGGTGGGTTTCGTGCCGATCCGCAAGCGCGGCAAGCTTCCGGGCGAGACGATCGGGCAGAACTACGCCCTCGAATATGGCGTCGACACGATCGAGATGCATGCCGACGCGGTTGACAAGGGCGATCATGTGCTCCTGGTCGACGACCTGATCGCCACGGGCGGCACGGCCATCGCGGCGGTGCAGCTGTTGCGGCGCACCGGCGCCGAAATCTCCCATTCAAGCTTTGTCATCGACCTGCCCGAACTCGGCGGTGCCGACAAGCTCAGGGCGCTCGATGTCGATGTGCACACGCTGGTGTCGTTCGAAGGGCATTGAGGCCGGAAGGGTATTTCGCCCGGGATTTGCGCGACATCGGCGCGCGGCGCGCCTATTGCCGCCGACCAGACGATATGTTCAGGATATGTTCTTGTGCATTCATGCACTGGGGACCACATCATGCCGGACTACATCACGACGGCCCACAGCTATTCCTCGGCAGTGCGGGCGGGCGATTTCATCTTTCTTGGATTGCATCGGGCCGGGGGCACCGATTTCGCCAGCCAGCTCATCGGCACGATGGCGGGGCTCGAAAAGACGCTCGGCCGGCTCGGCCGACCGCTCGCCAGCCTGGTGCAAGTGCGGGTTCACCTGAGGCATATCGGCGATCTCGCGGTAATGGAGAAATTGTTCGCTCCCTATTTCGACAAGGACCGCTATCCGGCGCGGATGACCACGACGACCGAGTTCCACGACGCCGACTGTCTCGTCATGATCGAGGGCATCGCCACGGCGCGCGACGGGCTGTGACCCCAAGGGCGGGGCAGCGCGGCGACATCGGACTGCGACAAATTGGCAGGCCTGTGCAAACTCCGCCGCACAATCCGTTCTATGACATCCATTTGGGTGTTAACTGACACCATTCGCGAGCCTGACAGCGGTTTCCGGTGCGGGTGCGGGCCCGTCCGGTGCGCAGCAAACGGAGGAAAATATGAAACGTATTTCGACGATGCTTGTCATGCTGGCCGGTCTCATGCCGGCGGCGGCGCTGGCACAGGGCAATGTGATCGCCCAATACGGCGCCTATCTCGGCTCCGCCGACCATTACAATTCCAACGGGGCGCAGCTGAGCGAGCCCTGGCAGGTGATCCGGCAGGACCGCGCCAATTTCCACAAGTTCGGTATCCAGGACCAGTGGGACGAATGGGACGGGCTGTTCGCCAATGCCAACAACCGCGCCAAGCTGGAACGCCTGCTGGTCAATGCCGGTTTCACGGCCGCCCAGCGCCGGACGATCGTCGACAACGAGGTGTTCATCAACGTCACGGTCTTCGGCTACGGCAGCAACATCACCGGCGTGCAGGTCGACATGCCGTAAGCGACGGATCCGGTTTGCGGCGGCGCCGGCCGAGCAACGCTCGGCGCAGGCACCCACCATGCTGCGCATGATCCCCCTCCCCCGCAAACGGGGGAGGACAAACGCGTTTGATCTGGAGCGAGATGGCAACGGCGCAGCCCCCTCATCCGGCGCTACGCGCCACCTTCTCCCGCAAGGGGAGAAGGGTAGAGTGCGACGAAGTCTGCCGTAGTCCCCCTCTCCCTTGACGGGAGAGGGTGCCCCGAAGGGGCGGGTGAGGGTGGGGCCGCGCGGCATGCCGGCGCCAAATGCGATTGCCCTGCCCTTGAATGGGTGGGAAGCGCAGGAGCCCCACCGCTATTCGCTCAGCGCCTTCGCCAGGAAGGGCAGCGTCTTGTCCATGCGGTAGTCGATGCTCGAATGGGTGTCGGGGAATTCCTCGTAGCGATGCGCGACTCCGGCCGCGACGAGCTTGGCATGCAGGCGGCGGGCGCCGTAGACGAGGTTGTACTGGTCCTCGGTGCCGCATTCGATCCACAGGGCCTTCAAGGATTTGAGGTTGGCGATGACCTCGGCCCGGTCGGCAAGGAGCACCGGGTCCCAGTCGAGCCATTTGGCCCAGCGCTCGTCGATCACTTCGCAGGTGTGCATATCGACCGGCAGGCGGATGCCGCGGATGGCACCGGGGTCGGGATCGTAGGTGGCGGCCATCGCCAGCGCCATCAGGGCGTGGATGTCCTTGTCGTCGGGCTTGGGATCGGCCTCGAGGTCGGCGAGGAATCTTTCGATCGACATGTCCTTCTTGGCGAGGCGCCTCAGCGTTGCCGGCATGTCGTTGAGATAGACGAGCTCGAAACCCATGTCGCCGGAATGGCAGGCGGCGGCGTCCCAGATATCGGCGCGGCGCATGGCGTGGACGATGGCGCCGTAGCCGCCGGAGGACTTGCCGAAGACGCCGCGCCTGCCCTTGCCGCCGCAGCCGAAGCTGGATTCGAGCGCGGGCAACATGTCGTCGACAAGGAAATCTTCCCAGTTCCCCATGGCGGCGGAGTTGATGTACTGGTTGCCGCCAAGCCTTGTGAAGCAGTCCGGGAAGGCGACGATGGCGGGCGGCATGTCGCCCCCGGCGATCAGCCGGTCGAGGCGCTGGGGCACGTTCTCGCCGAAATTCTTCCAGTTGACATGGCTGAACCCGGAACCGGTATAGCCGACCAGATCGACCAGCAGCGGCAGGCCGGCGCCGTCATGGCCATGCGGCACATAGACGACGACGGCGCGGGTGGTCGGGTCGCCGAGCATGTTGTTGGCGAGCGCCGCCGAGGCGATGTCGAGCGTTGTCAGCGTGCCCTTGGGCAGCAGCGGATCGTGCAGCATGGCCGGTCGGTTCCTTCGCTTCAATGGATTTGAAGGGAAGGAGACAAGCGCGTTCGCGGCGGTTTGGCAAGGCGGGGCGCTAGGTCATGTCACGTTTTGATGGAATCAAAACGCATAGCCTAAATCTTTGAGCGGTCGCATGTTCGAACCGCAAAACCGGTATCCACTTTTGCTGAACATGTTTCAGTCGAGCCGCAGGCGCTCGATGTCGAGACCCTGGGATTCGAGCGGGGTGCGGGTGGCGCGGTCGAGGACCCGCTCGAGGCCGAACAGGGCGATGCCGCCGATGGCGAGGGTCGCGGCAAAGGCGCGCCAGCCGTCCTCGACCCCGAAGATGATGCCGACAAGCACGGTGGCGATGGCGCCAAAGACCAGAAGCACCAGCTTGCGGCCCTGGCCGGCGCTGAGACGCCTGATGGCGGCGCCGAGAATGTCGTGCAGTTCGGCATCGGTCATTGCCGCGAGGTCGGGATTGGCGCCGGTGCGCCTCAGCGTTGCCGTGTAGGCGGCGATGCGCTCCTCGGCGATCTCATGCAGCTTGCCGTTGCGCCCGCCGGAACGGACGAGCTGGACGAAGGCGAAAAGGGCCAGAACGATCAGTCCGAGTTCTGCCAGCCAGAGCATGGGGGGACCTCCGGTTTGTTCCCTTTTGAGATGGTGGCTTGTGCAACGAAGTCAAGAGCGCGCCGCGGTCAGCGCCCGCGCACGATGCGCCCGAGGCCGGGCAAGCCGCCAAGGGCGATAAGCAGGCGCTGGGTCAGGTTGGGGCGGAAGTCGCGCTGTTTGGAAAAGCCGACGACCTCGGCGTGATAGACCAGCGCTCCGTGCTGGTTATGCGCCTCGATCGCGGTGATGAGCACGCCCCAGCCGGGCAGCGATTGGCTCGGGCGCTTCTGCCGGACGGTCAGGGCATAGGAAATGGTGTCGCCGGCCCGGACCGGCGCCTTGAACACCATCTTGTTGACGCCGGGCGAGGGCCCGGTGACCCCCGGCGTCTCGCCCTTTGCGCGCAGGAGGTCGGCCTGGGTGAACAGGGTGTCGACCATGATGCGGTGGCCGACACAGACCGTGTGCCAGCCCGAGGCGATGAGGGAACCGAAATGCGAGTGGCGCGCCGCCTCCTTGTCGATGTGGAAATATTGCGGGTCGAATTCGGCGGCGAAGGCGACGATTTCCTCTTCGCTGAAGGTGTGCGCGCCCAAGGGGTAAGGCGAGCCGAGCGCGATGTCCTCGTACCAGTAGGTCACGACACCGCCTCCGTTGCGGGCGGGGCGCGGTCCGTGCCGACGCGGGCGTCGCGCCGCTGGATGAGATTGTCGAGGCGCATGGAAAGAACCTGCTGGCGGTTCTGGTTGCGGATATCGAATTCGAGCGTAGCGATGCCCCAGTCCGGCCGGCCTTCCGAGGCGCGCAAATGGACAATGGTCACCGTGCCGGAAATGGTGTCGTCGACAAAGACCGGGCGATGCCAGCGCAAATCGGTGAAGCCGAGCCCGCCCATGGAGGCGGCCTTGGACAGGAACACGTCGACCAGCATGCGAAGGCTCAGGGCGGCCGTCTGCCAGCCCGAGGCGGCGAGGCCGCCGAGCAGCGATTTCTTCGCCGCCTTCTCGTTTGTGTGGAACGGCAGGGGATCGTAGCGATGGGCGAAATCGAGGATCATCTTGCGCGTGACCTGGCGGCGCGGCAGGGCAAAACTCTGCCCCACTTCCAGGTCCTCGAAATGCAGCCGGTCGCGAGTGACCGGATTGTCGGCGCCTGGCATGCTGATCCTGAACGAACTCTCGACCAAGTGTTAGCCGAGCCGGGGGCCGGAAGGCAAGGCGGGTGCCGCGCCTACCAGTGGGCGACGCGGTCGCGGCCGGTGAACTGGGCGCTGAGGGGCGTGTACTGGAACAGCTCGATCTTGACCCCGTTCGGATCGGTGATCCAGGACTGCCAGGTGTCGTCGCACCCTTTGGACTTGTCCTTGGCGGGGTAGCCGAGCGCGCGGACATGGTCGATGACGAAGTCGATGTCGATGACCTCGAAGCAGATATGGTTGATCTGGTCGGTCTCGGCGAACTTCGACTCGGCCTTTTCGAAGACCTCGACATGGGTGTTGCCGCCGGCATCGAGATAATAGCCGAAGGGCCGGCCGTCGCGGGTGAAATTGAAGATCTTTTGAAAGCCGAGAACCTTTTCGTACCACGCGGCGGTTTCGTCGATGTCGTGGGCGAAAATGCAGACATGGGCGATCTGCTTGACGATTTTCCTGTCCATTCCGGTTCTCCGTGCCTGCTGGGGGATGCGGCGGTGATGGCGATTGTATTATCGTTATCGCAGACGGGTGGCAAGAGGAGCGGGACGGCAGAGAGACGCCAAGGGCGAGGAGGGCGCAGCGCCTGCGCCTGCGGCTCCACCCCACCCGACCCGGCTGCGCCGGACCACCCTCCCCATCAAGGGGAGGGAAGCAGAGCCGCCGCTGCCGCCAGCGGGCGACATGGTCTAAATCACGATCTCGGGCGGGTGGGCGTGGCTCAGAAATTCGAGGTGGCTCATCGAATAGCCGTAGGCGCCGGCCAGTTCGAACACCGCCATGTCGCCGATCTCGGCATGGGCGAGGGCGACGTCCTTGGCCGAGAGGCGGTCGGCGGTGTTGCACAGCGGGCCGCCGATGAAAACGCTTTCGTTGTCGACGCTTTCCTGGCCGGCAAAGATTTTCGGGCGGTTCATCGAAACGATGGAAACAGGGTGGTTGATGCCGAGCGCGGCGGGGCGGCGGAAATGGTGGGAACCGCCGGCGCACACGACCTGCTTCTTGCCGAGCGAATCCTTGATGTCGAGGATTTCGGTGGCGTACCAGCCGCTGTCGGCGGTGAGATAGCGGCCGAGTTCGAGCACGAACCGCCGTCCGGCGAAACCGAAGCGGGAGATGAGCCGGCTCAGGCCCTCGGCATAGGGACCGGGCGCGAAGTCGCGGCCCTCCTGAAGATAGTCGATGCCGAAGCCGCCGCCGAAATCGATGGTCGAGCAGGAAACGCCCTGGTACTGGTCCTCGATTTCCGCCGCCAGCGCAAACACCAGTTCGCAGTTCTTCAAGAGGTCTGAGACCTCGAGAACGCCGGAGGCGGAATAGACGTGCAGGCCGACAAAATTGAGGTTTTCGAGCGCCAGGATCTCCGGCAGGGCGGCGCGGAACCTGTCCTGGTCCATGCCGAGCTTGGAGCTGTCGCCGGAGAAATTGGCCTGGGCGCCGTGGACGTGGAAATTCGGATTGACGCGGACCAGCACGTCCTGGACGCGGCCCTGGGCGGCGGCGATGGCGTTGAGGCGATGCGCCTCGGTCAAGGATTCGACATGGATGGTTCGGATGCCGACCGCAACGCTCCAGTCCAGCTCCTCGGGCGACTTGCCCGGGCCGGTAAAGATGATCTGGTTCGGCGCGAAGCCGGCCTCAATCGCCTTCCTGCCTTCCCCGAGGCTGGCGATCTCGACACCCGCGACGCCGGCCCGACGCGCCGTTTCGAGAAAGGCGACATGCGGATTGGCCTTCATGGCGTAGTAGATAGCGACGCCTTCGGGCATGTTATCGCCAAGATCGGCGATCTTTTGCGCCATCACCGACGGGTCGTAGAGATAGAAGCTGCGCTCGGGACGGGTTTCGGCCAGCGACCGGATCGTTTGTTCGATAGATGGGCTGAGCATGGGCACAACTGCGATGCGGATTGGCGGACGGGAGGAGGAACGCCGAACGGCGCGTGCTGTCAAGGGCCAGTCCGGGCGGCGCGTTCAAGTTGAACCGTTTCGCCGCTCTAGGCGCTTGACGCCGCCGGTCGGGGCACCGCAAATACCGAACCTTCCTGCCCGGTTTCCAACGTTAGGCGCGCTTCATGGCTTCACCCGGCCCCGGCAACAGACGGGCGGCCGTCGTCAAACCGCGCGAGGACCGGCTGGTGCTCGGCATCGGTCTGGTCGTCGCCGCGGTCCTGTTGTTCGCCATACTCGATTCGAGCGCCAAGTGGCTGGCGCTTGCCGGCATCCCGCCGCACGAGGTCATCTTCGTGCGTTATGGCACGCAATTTGTGTTCATGCTGATCTGGTTGGTGCCCCGCTATGGCGGCGAGGCCTTCCGCACCGCCAATCTCAAGCTCGAGGTGTTCCGGGCGCTGGGGCTCATGGGCACGACGGCGATGAACTTCATCGCCCTGGCCTATCTGCCGCTGACCATCACAAGCGCCATGCTGTTCGCCACGCCGATCGTCACCTCGATCCTGTCGATCCCGATGCTCGGCGAAAAGATCGGCTGGCGGCGCTGGGTGGCGATCGTCATCGGCTTTGGCGGTGTCCTGATCATCATCCAGCCGGGCGGGGCCGAATTCCATCCCGCCATGCTGCTCTTATTGGTGATGATCGTCTGCTACGCCTTCTACAACATCTTCAACCGCAAGCTGGCCGGCGTCGATTCGCCGATCATCCAGCAGCTCTATTCGGCGATGATCCCGACGGCGATCTTCTTGCCGTTCATCTTCCTCGGCTGGCAATGGCCGACCAATGTCCTCGACTGGGCGGTGTTCCTGTCGCTGGGGCTCGGGGGCCTCGCCGGCCACATCATGCTCTCCGTGGCCTATCGCTATGCCGAGGCCTCGGTCTTGTCGCCCTTCGTCTATCCACAGGTGATCTTTGCCTCGGTTTTGAGCTGGCTGGTCTTTGCGCAGCCGCCGGGCCTTTCCATCTTCATCGGCGCCCCGATCGTGCTTGGCGCCGGCTTCTACATCTGGTGGCGCGAGCGGCAAGTGGCGGCGACGCGGCGCTGAGAACCCTTTCGGACAGGCAATTGTCCCCTATGTGGTTTTCTGCCATCACTGGCCAATGAAAACGCTGCGCGCCCTGTGGAACGGCGAGATGCCGCTTGCCGACGCCTTTTGGATCTGGGCCGTCGCCATCGGTCTTGCGGTCAATTTTCTGACCAGCGCGCTGTTCGTCGTGCTGGCGGTGAACGGCCGCTTCATCGAGGCCCTGGTCGCAGGCTACGCCTTCTCGGTGCCCTACAATCTCGTCGCCTGTGTCGGCGTATGGCGCGCGGCGGCGCGCCATGAGGGTTCGGCGCTGCATGCCTATCTTGCCCGGGTCGCCAGCCTTGCTCTCGTGACTTTGCTGTCGGTCACCTGACGCAATCGCGCCGGCGCGGTTTTCGGTCATCTGCTGGTGTGCATCGAAGAGGACTGTGCCCTCTTGGCCGAACTGCCCGGCTATGCCGATTTCGCCGCGCGCACGCGGTTCCGGCTGCTGCCGGGCGTGTGGTAGGCGCGTCCGCCGCCGTCAGGCCGTCCGCCGGGGCTTGCCCTGCCGCAGGGCGATCAGCATCGCGATCAGGACGCCGATGGCGGCAAGGCCGATGATGATCGTGGCCAGGGCGTTGACGTCGGGGGAAACGCCGCGCCTGATCTTG
Source organism: Alphaproteobacteria bacterium (assembly GCA_018818925.1). Taxonomy (GTDB): domain Bacteria; phylum Pseudomonadota; class Alphaproteobacteria; order Rhizobiales; family Devosiaceae; genus JAHJQZ01. The sequence continues at coordinate 24,495 of JAHJQZ010000068.1, read as the reverse complement.
GAAAAGATCACCATGGGCAGGGTCGAGGAGCCCGGGCCGTTGACGAAGCTCGCTATGACGAGATCGTCGAGCGACAGGGTGAAGCTCAAAAGCCAGCCGGAAACCAGGGCCGGCGAGATGATCGGCAGGGTGATGTCGAAAAACACCCGCGCCGGTGTCGCTCCGAGGTCCTGGGCCGCCTCCTCGAGCGAGATGTCGAGATCGGAAAGACGCGACTGCACCACGACGGTGACATAGGCCATGCCGAAGGTCGCATGGGCGATGATCACGGTCAGCGTGCCGCGCCCGGCCGGCCAGCCGATCAGCTGTTCCATGGATACAAAGAGCAGGAGCAGCGACAGCCCGATGATGACGTCGGGCATGACGAGCGGCGCCGAGACCATGCCGATCATCAGCGTCTTGCCGCGGAAGCGCCGGAACCTGACGAGCGCCACCGAGGCGAGGGTGCCGAGGACGAGGGCGAGCGTAGCGCTGACCGCGGCGATCTGGAGGCTGAGGATGGCGGCGCCGACGAGCTGGTCGTTCTGGAAAAGCTCGCCATACCATTTGAGCGAGAATCCCGACCAGACGGTGACGAGCCTGTTCTCGTTGAAGGAAAACACGACGAGCGAGACGATCGGCGCGTAAAGGAACAGGAAGCCGAGGACGGTCGCGATTTTGAGGACGGGCGAACGCTTCATTTCGCCTTCTCCTCCATCCGATCCTGGGCGCTGCGCATGATCATGATCGGGAAGACCAGCGCCACGACCATGATGATGGCGACCGAGGAGGCGACGGGCCAGTCGCGGTTGGAGAAGAACTCGTCCCACAGGATCCGCCCGATCATCAGCGTGTCGGGACCGCCGAGCAGGGCCGGGATGACGAATTCGCCGACCGCCGGAATGAAGACCAGCATCGAGCCGGCAATGATGCCGGGCAGGCTGAGCGGCAGAGTGATGGTCAGGAACGTCATGAAGGGGCGGGCGCCGAGATCGGCCGAGGCTTCGAGCAGATCGTCCTCGAGCTTCACGAGATTGGCATAGAGCGGCAGGATCATGAAGGGCAGATAAGTGTAGACGATGCCGAGATAGACGGCGAAGTCGGTCTGCAGCATGACGATGGGATCGTGGATGATCCCCACCGACATCAGGACATTGTTGACCACGCCATTGCCCTTCAAAAACCCGATCCAGGCGTAGACGCGCAACAGGAACGAGGTCCAGAACGGCAGGATGACCAGCATCAAAAGGACATTGCGCGTGCGTTCGCCGGAACGGGCGATCAGATAGGCCATCGGATAGGCGATCAGAAGGGCGATGAGGGTCGAGATCGCCGCGAACTTGATCGAACCGAGATAGGCGTTGAGATAGAGCGGCTCGGAGAACAGGAACTGGAAATTGCCGAAGTTGAGCTTGACGATCAGTTCCCCGCCTTTGGTCCACTCGATCATCGGCGCGTAGGGCGGCGAGGCGATGACCAGTTCGCTCAATGCGATCTTGGTCACCACGAGGAACGGCACCAGGAAGAACACCAGTAGCCAGAGCATCGGCGCGGCAATGACCAGTCCGCGCCCGGAAAGGCCGGCTTTTGCCAGAAGGCGGCGGAGGAAGGCCCAGGGTCGGCTGTCGGCGGCAAGCGAGTCCATGAGGGTCATGAGGTCAGAACCGCCCCGGCGGCGCCTTCCCAGGTGACGTAGATATGCTCGTCCCAGCGGATGTTCTCTTCGTCCCAGCGATCGATGTTCGGCTTGGTCGCCTGGATGCGCATGCCGCTTTCGAGAACGATGTAGTAGACGCTGAGATCGCCGAGATAGACGACTTCGTCGACGAGACCATAGGCGAAATTGGCGTCGCCTTCCGGCCGTTCGCGGCTGATCTGCAGCTTTTCCGGCCGGATCGCGTACCAGAGCGTCTGGTCGGGGGCGCAACTGACCCCATGCGGCACCAGGATATCGTTGACCGTCTCGGCGCAACGGATGCGGACATGGTCGGGCTCGTCCTCGGTGACCACGCCCTCGAACATGTTGACGTTGCCGATGAAACCGGCGACGTAGCGCGAATTCGGGAATTCGTAGATCTCGTTCGGCTCGCCGATCTGGGCGATGATGCCGGTGTCCATGACGCCGATGCGGGTCGCGAGCGACATGGCTTCTTCCTGGTCGTGGGTGACGACGATGAAGGTGACCCCGGTCTGCTCCTGAATCTTGACCAGCTCGTATTGGGTGCGCTCGCGCAGCTTCTTGTCGAGGGCACCGAGCGGCTCGTCGAGCAGCAAGAGCTTGGGCTTCTTGGCGAGCGAGCGGGCGAGGGCGACGCGCTGGCGCTGGCCGCCCGAGAGCTGGCCCGGCTTGCGTTTCTCGTAGCCCGGCAGATGCACGAGGTTGAGCAGTTCCTCGACGCGCGACCTGATGTCGTTTGCTGCCATGCCGTCGCGCTTGAGACCGTAGGCGATATTGGCCTCGACGCTCATGTGCGGGAACAGGGCGTAGGACTGGAACATCATGTTGACCGGGCGGTTGTAGGGCGCCACACCGGCCATATCCTCGCCGTCGATCAGGATTTTGCCCCCGGTCGGGGCTTCGAAACCGGCGAGCATGCGCAAAAGCGTCGACTTGCCCGAACCCGAACCGCCGAGCAGGCAGAACAGCTCGCCCTTGTAGATGTCGAGCGAGACCTGATCGACGGCAAGCACGCCGTTGGGAAATCTCTTGGAGACGGCTTCAATGCGCACGAAAGGGATGGCGTTGGGATCGCGCCATGGCCGCGTATCGGCAGCGTGTTTCTGTTTTTGGGCCTGCGCCATCAAAACCCCCGGAGACAAAGGGAGCCGGAGCGCCCGCTGGGGCGCCCCGGTCGGACGGTATTGCTTATTGTCCGGTCTTGATGCGTGTCCATGCACGCGTCAGCAGACGGTCGTAGGCCGGGCTGTGCGACTTGATGGCAAACAGCTTCGCCTTGACGTCGTCCGGCGGATAGATGGCCGGATCGCCGGTGACCGCCGGGTCGATCAATGGTGTCGAGGCGGCATTGCCGTTGGCGTAGAACACGTAGTCGGAAATCGCCGCGACGACCTCGGGCTCCATGATGTAGTTGATGAACTTGTGGGCATTGTCCGGATGCGGCGCATCCTTGGGGATCGCCATGTTATCGGTCCAGACTTGGGCGCCTTCCTTCGGAATGACGTAAACGACCTCGACGCCGTTGGCGGCTTCGACGGCGCGCGCCTGGGCGATGAAAATGTCGCCCGACCAGCCCAGCGACAGGCAGATATCGCCATTGGCGAGATCGGAAATGTACTGGGAAGAATGGAAGTAGCGGATATAGGGCCTGACGCTGAGGACGAGGTCCGTCGCCTTCTGCAGATCGCCTTCATCCTCGCTCAGCGGATCGAGTCCGAGATAGTTGAGGGCTGCCGACATCACTTCGGCCGGGGCATCGAGCATGGTGATGCCGCAATCGGCGAAATTCTTGGCGATCTCGGGATCAAAGATCATGTCCCAGCTGTCGCTGGGGGCGTCGGGCATGCGCTCGGCAATGGCCTTGGCCGAATAACCCATGCCGGTGGTGCCCCACATGTAGACGATCGCGTGCGTGTTGCCGGGATCCGAGATGGCCAGCGTCGTCATGATCGCCGGGTCCATGTTCTTCAGGTTGGGAAGCTTGGACGCGTCGAGCTCCATATAGATGCCGGCCTGGATCTGGCGCTCGAGGAAATTGTTGGTGGGCACGACGACATCGTAGCCCGAGCTGCCGGTCAGCATCTTGGCTTCAAGCACCTCGTTGCCGTCGAAGACGTCGTAGTTGACCTTGATGCCAGTCTGGGCCTCGAAATTCGAGATCGTGTCTTCAGCGATGTAGTCCGACCAATTGTAAATGTTGAGGACGGGCTCTTCCTGGGCGAGAGCGGGGATGGCGAGAATGCTCATTCCTACGGCAAGCGCGAGGACTTGTTTCATTAGCTTCTGGTACTCCCTGTCGGCGTTGGAGGGGTCTGCGACCTTCGGTGTGCGGCCGAAAAGTCGAGGGCGCAACATATTACCAAAAGCGCGTCACATTCCACAGCAGATTTTGCCCATCCGGACAAGGAAACACCCCGGCATCCATCGGACGCCAGGGTGGTTTCGAACCGGATGCAGCCAGGCCTACAGCCCGGCTGTGGCGGCGATCTCGCGGTGGAAATCGGCGTCGATGCGCCGGCCGACGGACGAGAAGGCGAGGGCCCCCAGGCCGAACAGGCCGAGGCCGAATTGCAGCAGCCAGCCGACGAGTGGGATGATGCCGAGAATCCAGACGGCGATCAGGCCGATGGCAAGGGCGCCGACCCGCTTCCACAGCGTATCGGTCTCGTAGCCGAAGGCGCCGAGCACGCGGTCGGCGAGGAAGTAGGCGCCGGCGACGAACCCGGTCAGCGCCGCCAGAACCAGCAGCACGACGGCGACGGGCACCAGCGGGATGCCAATCAGCGTGGCGGCCAGAACCGGGATGAGGCCGACATAGACGGAAGCCGCGAGCAGGCCGAACAACAGGCTCTTCCACGGCTTGGCCATGGCGGTCATGAAACCGGCCTCGGCGCGGCGCGGGAACAGCGCCAGAAGCACGGCGCCATAAACGATGACGGCGATGGCCCCGAAGACCGCGCCGATCCAGGAATTGGTGTGGCCTTCGGCGGCGCGGTCGAAAATGCCCTTGGCGTCGCCGGCAATGACGGTCGGCTCAATCCTGACGAAACTGACCCGGCTGGCCGGGGCGACGGATTCGGGCACCTCGATCGGCTTGGGCGCGCGGATTTCGACCATGCCGTCGACGCGGGCGTTGGGGCCGAAGCTGGCGGATTCGGTCGACAGCATCAGGTTGCCGGCGATCGGGGCGTTCACGCTGATGGTGCCACCGGCGATCATGGCGGAGCCGGCAATGGCCTTGTCGAGCGTGACGCTGCCGCCTGCGGTGCGCAGATTGCCGGAGATGGTGCCCGAACCGCTCAGGCTGACGGTGCTGCCGAACGCCGTGACGTCCTTTTCGACCGGACCAGCGACGACAACCGAATTGCCGGCAGCGTAGACATTGCCGGAGACCGGGCCGTTTATGGTGACCGAATAGCCGACGGCGTGGGCGTCGCCATTGACGGGCGACGACAGCACGACGTTGAAACCGGCGGCGAAGGCGTCGTTCTCGACGCTTTGCGACAGCGAAGCCTCGCGACCGGCGACGTACTGATCGCCGCCGAAGGCATAGCGTTCCTCGTCAGCCGCGAATGCGGGACTGGCGACGGCGAGTATTGGCACAAGAACTGCGAGCAGAGTCTTCATTGCCGGTTTTCCGTTCATGACAAAAGTATCGGGGCGTGGTTCGACCGAGAGGTGGTGTTCGGCTTGATCGGCGTCAACAGGCGGCGTAAGCGAATGACAAGAGGCGAATTGCCACACGGGCGCCGCGCATTCCGACGAAAGCCGGGCGTGTACACATTCTTCCAAGAATCGCATCACGTTCGCGACAGGCCGTCACAGAGTGTCTCGCAGGTTGAATAAAAGAGGATCGATATGATTACCGACAGACTGCTCCTAGGGGCGCATGTGCGCGAGGCGCTGAACCGGGGCCAGGCGGTGGTGGCGCTCGAATCCACCATCATCACCCATGGCATGCCTTATCCGCAGAACCTCAAGATGGCGCGGAGCGTCGAGGATCTGGTGCGCAAGCACGGCGCCGTGCCGGCGACCATCGCCATCATGGACGGCCAGATGGTCGCCGGCGTCGACGAGGCAGCACTCGAGCGGCTGTCGGAGCAAGGGCATGCCGCGTCCAAGGCGTCGCGGCGCGATCTGGCGTCGGCACTGGTACAAGGCGGGCTCGCCGGCACGACGGTGGCGACCACGATGATGATCGCCGCCATGGCCGGCATCCATGTATTCGCCACCGGTGGCATCGGCGGCGTGCATCGCGGCGCCGAGACGAGTTTCGACATCTCTGCCGATCTCGAGGAACTGAGTCGGACGCCGGTGGCGGTGGTCTGCGCCGGCGCCAAGGCCATTCTCGATATCCCCAAGACGCTCGAGGTGCTCGAAACGCACGGCGTGCCCGTCATCGGCTGGCGGACCGACGATTTCCCGGTGTTCTACTCGCGCACATCCGGCCACAAGCTCGATCTCCGCTTCGACGATGTCGACAGCCTGGCGGACATGCTGCATCTGCATTTCGATCTCGGCCTCGGCGGCGCGCTGATCGCCAACCCGGTGCCCGAGGCATTCGAAATCAACCGCGAGACGGCGGAGAACTGGATCAAGGCGGCGCTGCACCAGGCCGACATGCGGGGCGTCAGGGGCAAGGACATCACGCCGTTTCTCCTCAACGCGATTTTCGAACTGACCGGCGGCAAGAGCCTCAAGACCAATATCGAACTGGCGCGTTCGAATGCCGAAGTGGCCGCCCGGATCGCCGTGGCGCTCGCCCGGCGCGGATGAACGCGCTTCCGGACATTGCCGGCCGTGTGCTGGTCGCCGGCGACATCATGACCGACATCGTCGTCAAGGCCGAGGGGCCGGCGGTCAGGGGCTCGGACAGGCGGGCGGCGATCAGCATCGTCGAAGGCGGTTCGGCGGCCAACCAGGCGGCCTGGCTGGCCGCGTGCGGCGTGCCGGTTGCCCTGTTCGCCCGGGTCGGCTCGAAGGATCGCGACGCCATCGCCGCGCGGCTCAGGGCCGAGGGGGTCGAGCCGCTTCTGTCCGACGATCCGGTCCGGCACAGCGGACGGCTGGTGACGCTGCTCGATCCGTCCGGCGAGCGCAGCTTCTTTGCCGACCGCGGCGCCAATCTCGGCCTGAGCTATGCCGACCTGTCGCCGCACTGGCGCGCCAATACCGGACTGGTGGTGCTGTCGGGCTATTCGTTTTTCGCGCCCGAGCCGCGCGCCTGCGTGCTCAAGATGATCGAAGCGGCGCGCCAGCGCCGGCTGCCGGTCGTGGTCGACGCGGCAAGCGCCGGGTTCCTGGCCGAGTCCGGCGGGCGGTCCTTCCTCGAATGGACCCAGGGCGCGACGCTGGTCGTGGCCAATGCGGACGAGGCGGCGCTCATCACCGGCATGACCGATCCGGCGGCGCAACTGGCGGCGCTGGCGCAAAGCTATCCCGCCGCCGTGGTCAAATCCGGCGCGGAAGGCAGCCATGCCGTGGTCGGCGGCGAGGCGCCGGTCTTCGTCGCCGGCACGGCGCGCGAGGCGATCGATACGACCGGGGCCGGCGATGCCTTTCTTGCCGGATTCATCTCGGCCTGGCGTGAGAAGAAGCCGCTGGCGCAATGCCTTCATGCCGGCAACCGGCTCGGCGCCTTGGCGATCGAACGGATCGGCGGACGGCCGGAACCCGGCCTGGCATTCTGAAGCGATCGAGGAGGTGACGACATGGTCCTGATCGCATCCGTGACCGTCTCCGACCGGGCGAGCGCCGGCGTCTACGAGGACAGGAGCGGGCCGGCCATCGCCGCCTGGCTGGCGACGGCCGTTTGTTCGGACTACGCGCATGTCAGCCGGATCGTGCCGGACGGCGCCGACAGCGTCGCCGCGGCGCTGGCCGAGTTGAGCGATGAAGCCGGGGCCGATCTGATCCTGGTCACAGGCGGCACCGGCCCGTCGCTGCGCGACGAGACGCCGGAAGCGCTGTTTTCGGTCATCGACAAGGAACTGCCGGGCTTCGGGGAGCTGATGCGCGCCGTCAGCCTCAATGAGGTGCCCACAGCGATCCTGTCGCGCCAGACGGCCGGCATTCGCGGCAGGACCCTGATCGTCTTGCTGCCGGGCAGGCCGACGGCGATCAAGACCTGCTTGGATGCGGTGTTCCCGGCCATTCCCTATTGTCTCGACCTGATCGGCGCCGGGCGGATCGAAACGCGCGAGGACATCGTCGCGAGCTTCCGGCCGAAGGGCGGCTGATCCGGGCGAAAATCGCGCGATCAGGCGTTGCGCTTCTCTCGCGCCTCCCGTCGAGGCAGGAAAGGCCGCATGTTTCGGGCTTGGCCTTGCGGGCGGGGGCGCTATGGTGCGGGTGGCGAGGGAGGACAGCGATGCGCGAGGAAAAATTTGCCTTCAAGATGATGCTCAACAAGGGCATGGAAGCCGAGTACCGGCGCCGGCACGACGCGATCTGGCCGGAACTGGAAGAGGCATTGCGCGAGGCCGGGGTCAGGGACTATTCGATCCATCTCGACCGCGAGACCAGTATCCTTTTCGCCGTGATGTGGCGGCGAACCGATCACGGGCTCGACGCGCTGGCAACGACCGAGGTCATGCGCCGGTGGTGGGTCCACATGGCCGACCTCATGCAGACGCACCCGGACAACGAACCGGTGTCGGTGCCGCTCGAAACCGTCTTTCACATGTCGTGATGCCGATATCGCATGGCGGTCAGCCGGTGACCGGCAGGCTTTGCGCCGGATACTCCTCGACGAACCCGAGCGCCGTCGAGGCCTCGGCGCCGCTGGCGAGCAACAGGGCGACATATTCGGCCTTGCGCCCCTCGTCGAAGCGGAAAAGCGGGAAGGAAATCGAGATGGCGGCGACGGACTTGCCCAGATGGTCGAGGATCGGCGCCGCCATGCAGCGGACCCCGGCTTCGCTCTCCTCGATCTCCTCGGCATAGCCGCGCCGCCGGATTTGCATGAGCTGGTCGAACAGCGCGTTGCGGTCGGTGATGGTGTTGGGCGCGATCTTTTCCATCTTCGAGTGCGATAGGCGATCGCGGATTTCGGCCTCGTCGCGCCAGGCCAGGAGCGCCTTGCCGAGCGAGGTCGAATGCAGCGGGTTTCTGAGGCCGAGCGTCGATGTCATCGACAGGTTGTGGATGGAATCGTATTTGTGGACATAGGTGACGAGCTGCTCGCGCCGGTCCATGACGCCAAGATTGATCGACTCGCCGGTGGCGCGCGACAGCTTGCCCATCGCCTGGTCGGCGACGCGCAACAGGTCGGACTGGCCGCTGAGCGAACGCGCCGCCAGGCTGAAAAGGCTCAGCGTGACGTAATAGCGCTCGGTGTCCGGATCCTGCGCGACATAGCCGAGTTCGGTCATGGTGTGCAGGATGCGGTGGGCGGTGGCCTTGGAGGTCATGGCGCGTTGCGCGATGTCGCCAAGGCTGGCCTTTTTGGCCTCGACCAGCGCCTCAAGGACGCCGAAGACCTTCAGGGCGGCGGCGACATTCTCGGTTTTGTTGTGCGCTCCAGCCATGGATTCGTTCTGTTTTTTTCGAAACCGGATTTTGAAATCGTGATCAGCCAAAGTCAAGCCGTGATGTGCACCGCTCTCAACCGGCTGAATCGATTGCCGAAATCGGAATTTTTTGCAATCGCGGCCAAAAGGATTGATCTTGCTTGGGAGCTGTGGTTTCCTAAAAAATGAAACCACGTTCCGAAATTGCAGACACTCGGTGCGGTTGGGGAGGGGCGTTTGGCGCTGCATCCATTGCTCAGGCAAAAGGACCATTTCATCTCCCGCGACGCGGTGCATGAACTGGTCGGCCGATTGAGGCGCAATCTCGTGTCGATCCGGGACGAGACCGGCGAATTCCTTCTGCCGCTCGGCGACGGGCGGGTCGTCGACGGCAAGAACTGGAATTACTGGGAATGGACCCAGGGCGTCGGCCTTTACGGACTTTTCAAATACTGGGACATGACCGGCGACGACGAAACGCTCAAGGTCATCACCGACTGGTTCGCGGCGCGTTTCGCCGAAGGTCCGCCGACCAAGAACGTCAATACCGTCGCGCCGATGCTGACGCTCGCCTTCCTTTACGAGCGGTTCGGAAATCCGGCCTGGGTTCCCTATCTCGACGCCTGGGCCGAATGGGTGATGCACGAAATGCCGCGCACCGAACAGGGCGGGCTGCAGCACATCGTCTTCAACTCGGTCAACGAGCAGCAGCTCTGGGACGACACGCTGATGATGAGCGTTCTGGCGCTGACCAAGATCGGGCTCGTCCTCGGCCGGCCGCCTTATCTCGACGAGGCGAAGTACCAATTCCTCCTGCACGCCCAGTATCTGATGGACACCCATACCGGCCTGTGGTTCCACGGCTGGAGCTTTGAGGGAAAGCACAATTTCGCCCGGGCACTGTGGGCGCGGGGCAATTCCTGGGTCACCATCGCCATTCCCGAATTCATCGAGCTGGCCGGGCTCGAACCGGGCGATCCGCTGCGCCGCCTGCTCGTTTCGGTACTCGATCGCCAGGCCTTCGCGCTCAGGGCGCACCAGGACGAAACCGGGCTCTGGCACACGCTCATCAACGATCCGCAAAGCTATCTCGAGGCGTCCGCCACCGCCGGCTTCGCCTATGGACTGATGAAGGCGGCGCGCAAGCGTTTTCTCGGGGCCGAGTATGCCGAAATCGCGATGCGCGCCATGAAGGGCGTCGTCGCCAACATCACCGCCGATGGCGAACTGATGCAGGTTTCGACCGGCACGCCCATGGGGCACGACCTCGATTTCTACCGGCAGATCCGGCGCACCGCGATGCCCTATGGGCAATCGATGGCCGTGCTCTGCCTGACTGAACTTCTGCGCGATTATTGTTGACGGGAGAGCAGTGCACGCAGAGGCGATCGTATCGACGACAACATGACAAGTTGATGCCAAGGAGGAGCAATATCATGTCCAAGTTTACACGCCGCACGGTTCTGGCCGGCATGGGTGCCGCCGCTGCCGCAACCGCGCTACCCGCGATACCGGCGATCGCCGCCGATCGCTCCATCCGCCATTTCTGGTGGGGCAATCCCAATCGCGACGAACGCACCTTCAAGGTGATCGACATCTTCCAGCAGCACCATCCCGAGATCGCCGTGTCGGGCGAGACCGTGGGCTGGGGCGACTACTGGACCAAGATGGCGACCCAGACCGCCGGTCGCAACATGGCCGACCTCGTTCAGATGGATTACAGCCTGCTGTTCGAATATTCGCGCCGCGGCGCCCTCAGGACGCTCGACGAGCATATCGGCAACGGCCTCGATCTTTCCAATTTCGACAAGGGTCCGCTCTCCGGCGGCTATGTCGACGGCAAGCTCTATGCCCTCAATATCGGCTCGAACAGCCAGGTCATGCCATACAACACGCGCCTGCTCGAAGAGGCCGGCGTCACGGCCGATCCGATCACCTGGACCAGGGACGATTACGCTGCCGCCTGCGAGGCGATCACCAGCAAGACCGGCGTCAAGGGGTCGGACGATCTCAGCCTGGTCACCGAGAACCAGGAAGTCTGGGCCCGTCAGAACGGCCGCGGCTTCTACAACGAGGACGGCACGCTCGGCTTCACCGTCGAGGACGTCTCGACCTATTGGGACTACTGGGCCAAGCTGCGCGAGGCCGATCTTGTCCGTTCCAAGGACAAGACCGTCATTCTCGACGCTCCGTTCGCAGAGGGCGGCATGATCAAGGGCGAGACCGCCATGTCGATGATGTGGTCAAACCAGATCGTCGGCCTGCAGGCGCTGATGCAGGATCCGGTCGGTGCCGGCATGGTGCCGCACAAGGCCGACGGCAAGCCCGGGCAGTTCATCAAGCCGTCGATGTTCATGTCGCTGACCCGCGACGCCAAGGATGTCGAGGCGGCCATCATGTACATGAGCGACTGGGTGAACGATCCGGAATCCACGGCCATTCTCGGCCTTGAACGCGGCATCCCGGCCAATCCCAATGTGCGCGCCGCGCTCGAACCCAACTTCACGCCGCCCGAAAAGGTCTCGGTGGACTATTTCAATGCCATCCAGGACAAGGTCGGCGCCCTGCCGCTGCCTGCGCCCAAGGGCCACAACGAAGTCCGCGACGCCTATATGCGCATCGGCACCGACGTGGTTCTGGGCAACAAGGGTGTCGCCGAAGCGGCCGAGGAATTCGTGCAGACCGCATCCGACATTCTCGAACGCGCCAAGTAAGCGCGTGACCGTCACGCAAAATCAGGCTCCCGCCCCGGCAACGGGGCGGGGACGCAAGCGACAAGAGGGGAACATGAAACGATTCCTCGTGCGCAATACGCCGGGCTTTGTCTTCCTGACGCCCTGGCTCATCGGGTTCTTCTGCCTGGCGCTCGGCCCCATTCTGGCGTCGCTCTTTTTGTCCTTCACCCATTACGACATGGTGGCCGATCCGCGCTGGATCGGGCTCGACAATTACCTCTACATGTTCGGCCGCGACCGCCGTTTCTGGAAGGCGCTCGGGGTCACCTTCTCCTTTGTCGCCCTGGCCGTGCCGGCGCGGCTGATCATGGCGCTCGCTGTCGCCATGCTGCTCGACAAGGGGTTGAGAACCATCAGCTTTTATCGGGCGATCTTCTATCTGCCCTCGCTTCTGGGCGCCTCGATCGCCATTGCCATCCTGTGGCGCCAGCTCTTTCTCGCCGACGGCGTCGTCAACAAGGTGCTGGCGCTCGTTGGCTTCGAGGGGCCTGCCTGGATCTCCGATCCGCACACCGCGCTTTATACCCTGGTCGTTCTCGCCGTCTGGCAGTTCGGCGCGCCGATGCTGATCTTTCTGGCCGGATTGCGGGGCATTCCGCGCGACCTCTACGAGGCGGCCGAAATCGATGGCACGCCGAAATGGCGGCAGTTCACCCGCATTACCCTGCCGCTTCTGGCGCCCGTCATCTTCTTCAATCTCGTTTTGCAGACCATCGATGCCTTCAAGGTGTTCTCGCCGGCCTTCATCATCTCGAACGGCACCGGCGCCCCGTCCGACAGCCTGCTGGTCTACACGGTGTTCCTGTTCAACGAGGCCTTCAAATTCTTCCGCATGGGCTACGCATCGGCGCTCGCCTGGGTGCTCCTGGTGATCATCGCGTTCTTCACCGCCCTGGCGTTCCTCAGCTCGAAATACTGGGTGCATTACGAAAATGAACGCGACTAGCCCCGAGCTCACCCGCGAGATGGAAGAAGCGGCGGCGGTCGCTCACCGGATGCGCGTCGCCCGCGAAAAGCGCGCCCGCAACATGCGGCTGATGAAGCATGTCTTCCTCATCGTCATGTCGCTGATCATGCTCTACCCGCTGCTCTGGCTGGTCTCGGCATCGTTCAAGCCGGAAAACGAGATCTTCTCGACGCTCAATCTGTGGCCATCCGAATTCAGGTTGTCCAACTACATCGAAGGTTGGGAAGGGTTGCCGATCTCGTTCACGACCTTTTTCACCAATTCCCTGATCGTGACCGTGCTGTCGGTCATCGGCAATCTGCTGTCCTGCTCGTTCGCGGCCTACGCCTTTGCGCGCCTGCAGTTCAACGGGCGCAATTTCTTCTTCGCGCTGATGATGATGACCCTGATGATCCCCTATCACGTCGTCCTCATCCCGCAATATGTGCTGTTCCTGAACCTTGGATGGATCGACACCTATCTGCCGCTGATCGTGCCCAAATTCCTCGCTTCTGACGCCTTCTTCATCTTCCTGATGGTGCAGTTCTTCCGGCAGTTGCCGCGCGAACTCGACGAAGCGGCGATGATCGACGGCTATTCGGTCTACAAGATCTACTGGATCATCATCCTGCCGCTGTCGCTGCCGGCCATGGCCACGGCGGCGATCTTCTCGTTCATCTGGGTGTGGGAAGACTTCCTGCCCCCGCTCATCTATCTCAACGACATCAAGAGCTACACCGTGCCGCTGGCCCTCAGGCTGTTCCTCGCCTCGGACGGCACCTCCGCCTATGGCCAGATGTTCGCCATGTCGGTGCTGTCGCTGGTGCCGGTGGTGCTGTTTTTCGTCCTCTTCCAGAAACTCATCGTGCGCGGTATCGCGACCTCAGGCATGAAATAGGATCGTAGCAATGGCGGGTTTGACCCTTCGCAATGTCGGCAAGACCTATGGCGCGGTCGAGGTCATTACCGGGCTCAATCTCGATGTCGTCGACGGCGAGTTTCTTGTGCTGGTCGGCCCGTCCGGCTGCGGCAAGTCGACCTTGCTCAGGATGATTGCCGGGCTCGAGGAGGTGACCGAGGGCACCATCGCCATCGGTGACAGGATCGTCAACGACCTGGCGCCGTCCAAGCGCCAGCTTTCGATGGTCTTCCAGTCCTATGCGCTCTACCCGCATATGAGTGTCAAGAAGAACCTCGCCTTCGGCCTGCAGAACCAGAAGATGAGCAAGGCCGAGATCGAGGAAAAGGTGCTCAACGCCGCCCGCATCCTGCAGATCGAGCAATTGCTCCACAGAAAGCCGCGCCAGCTCTCCGGCGGCCAGAAGCAGCGCGTCGCCATCGGGCGGTCGATCGTTCGCGAGCCGCACCTGTTTCTGTTCGACGAGCCGCTCAGCAATCTCGACGCCGAGCTGAGGGTGCAGATGCGCGTCGAACTGGCCTCCTTGTACAAGCGCCTCAAGACGACGATGATCTACGTCACCCACGACCAGGTGGAGGCGATGACGCTGGCCAGCCGGATCGTGGTTTTGCGCAACGGCGTGATCGAACAGGTCGGGCGGCCCCAGGACCTCTACAAGCGCCCGGCCAACCTGTTCGTTGCCGGCTTCATCGGCTCGCCCAAGATCAACATGCTGCCGGCGGTTCTCGATCAGTCGGGCGGCACGGCGCGGCTGACCCTTGGCGATTTCGGCGATGTCGAACTCAAGGCGCTCGCCACCGCAGACCGCGCGATCACCGTGTGCGTGCGCCCCGAGGCGATGAAGGTCGGGATGGGCGAGATCCGGACGACGGGCACCATCCAGCTCGTCGAGTATTTGGGCAGCGAAATGCTCGTGCACTTCACCACTGCGTCCGGTCAGGCCCTCTTGCTGCATGGCGGCGGCGAAACGGAATTGGACTACGAACCGGGCCAAGAGGTGAACATCGGCTTCAACCGTGCCGACATGCACTTTTTCGACGCCAGCGAAAGTCGCGTCGAGATCGCGGGTTAGCGGTTGCTCGGAGTGAAGAAATGACCACCCAAAGACGTCTGAGCTTCGCCGTTGTCGGGCTCGACCACGGCCATGCCTTCCAGCATGTCGAGGGACTTTTGCCCGAAGGGGTGGCGTTCGCCGGCTATTGCGACAGGACGAGCGTGCCGGCGCTGGCCGCCGCCTTCCGCGAGCGTTTTCCGAACGTTCCGGTGCGCGACCGCGAGGAGCTGTTCGCCGACCAGAGCATCGACATCATCTGCATCTCGGCCGTGCCGGCGGACCGGGCCGACCTCGCCATCCGCGCCATGCGGGCCGGCAAGGACGTCATGGTCGACAAGCCGGGCCTGACCACCTTCGCCCAGCTCGAGGCGGTCAGGAAAACCGTGGCCGAGACCGGGCGCATCTTTTCGGTGTGCTTTTCCGAACGCCACAGCGTGCCGGCGGCGGTCAAGGCCGGGCACCTCGTCGCCGAGGGCGCCATCGGCACGGTGATCCAGACGGTCGGACTCGGGCCGCACCGCAAGAACCTCGCGAGCCGGCCGGACTGGTTCTACGATCCCGAGCGGTTCGGCGGCATCATCGTCGACATCGCCTCGCACCAGATCGACCAGTTCCTGTTCTATACCGGCTCGGAAACGGCGGAGGTAGCATCGAGCACCATCGGCAATTTCACCATGCCCGACAAGCCGGGATTCGAGGATTTCGGCGAGGTGCTTTTGCGCAGCGACCGGGCGGCGGGCTATATCCGCGTCGATTGGCTGACCCCGGACGGGCTGCCGTCATGGGGCGACGGGCGGCTGGTGATTCTGGGCACCGAGGGCTATATCGAATTGCGCAAATATATCGACATCGCCGGACGACCGGGGGAAAACCACCTGTTCATCGCCGATGGTTCCAGCGTGCGCTACATTGATTGCAGCGGCGAGCCGCTCGTCTATTTCCGCCAGTTCGCCGCCGATGTGCGCAATCGCACGGAAACGGCGATGACGCAGGCCCATGTCTACGAGGTGTGCCGACTGTCGCTCGAGGCGCAGGCGAAGGCGGCGCGCATCGTCGGGCGGGTTTGAAAAAGAAGTCAGAAGAAATGGCACAAAGACTGCGCGTTGCGGTGATCGGCTCCGGCATCGCCCGGATACATGTCGAACAGGGCTTTTTCCGTCTCGGGGACCTGTTCGAGGTTCCTGTCCTGTGTTCGCTCGACGAGGAGCGCGGCCGGGCGCTGACCGCCGATCTCGGCCTTGCCGAATTCACGCCGGACTTTAGCAGCGTCCTTGGCCGCGACGATATCGATCTAGTCGACATCTGCACGCCGCCGGGTAGCCATTTCGAATTGAGCCGGGCGGCCATCGCGGCGGGCAAGCACGTCATCTGCGAAAAGCCACTGTTCGGTTCGGTTGCCGAGGTCGACGCGATGGCCGGGATCGTCGCCGGCTCTGGCCGCACCTTCATGCCGATCTTCCAGTACCGCTACGGCGCCGGCCTGCAAAAGCTCAAGCACCTCGTCGATCGCGGCCTGACCGGCAAGGCCTACATGACGACCATCGAGACGCATTGGTGGCGGCCGCCGCCCTATTATTCCGTTCCCTGGCGCGGCAAATGGGCGACCGAACTGGGCGGCGGGCTGCTCGGCCATGCCATCCACGCCCATGACATGCTCAATTACATCCACGGGCCGACAGAAGAGGTGTTCGCCTACGGCGCGACGCTGGTCAACCCGATCGAGGTCGAGGACAATGCGGCGCTGGCGCTGAGGATGCGCAACGGCTCGCTGGCGGCGCTGTCGATGACACTCGGCTCGCGCGAACAGATATCGCGGCTGAGGTTCTGTTTCGAGAACCTCGTTGCCGAAAGCATCCGCGACCAGCCCTACGCCCCGGCACGCGACCCCTGGCGCTTTGTCGCCGAGGACGCGGCGCTGCAGGCCGGGATCGACGCGGCGCTCGCCGAGGTGCCGGCGGCCGAGGAGGGCTTCGCGCGCCAGTTCGAGCTGTTCCATGAGGCGGTCATGGCCGGCACGGCTCCGCCGGTGACACTCGAGGACGCAAGGCGGTCGCTCGAACTGGTGACGGCGGCCTATCATTCGATGCGCACCGGCAGGCCGACGCCGCTGCCGATCGCCAGCGGTCATCCGCTCTTCCGGTCATGGCTGCCCGAAGGCATCAGCCCGGCATCGCCCGGCTGAGCGGCGGCGGAGAGAGCGCCGAAGCGGATGGGAAAGGGATCGGCTTGCCAGGACTGGTGGAGCTGAGGGGAATCGAACCCCTGACCTCATCATTGCGAACGATGCGCTCTCCCAACTGAGCTACAGCCCCGCCCTGACCACCCCGCGTCGCGGCGCCTTTTGGGCCGAACGAGAGTTCGCGGTTGTTTAGCGAATTCATGGCCTGCCGCCTAGTGTCTTTTTTGGCCGCGCGGCCGGAATCCGCCCCCCGGTCGGTCAGATCAGGCCGCGCTCGATCATGGTGCGCGCCATGGAAAGGAAAGCCTGTTCGGCGCCGATCAGCGGTCGGCCGAGCAGGATCTGGGCGCGACCGGCATTGACCCTGGTCTTCATGCCGATGAACTCGGCATTGTCGCGCAGTTCCTTGTCGAAGAGAGCGTATATGCGCGCCATCCAGTCGGGCATGACGATGCGCGGCACGCGCCGGCTGGTCTCGGGAAAGGTCTTGCGCAACAGTCGGGCCATGTCGGGCAGGCCGAGCGGCCCGGCGGACGCGAGGATGCGTTGGCCGCCCGCCGCCGGGATGTCCATTGCCGCCATGTGCAGGGCGGCGACGTCGCGAACATCGACCGAAGGAAAGATCAGGCGCGGCATGGCCGGCACCGAGCCGTTGAAGAGGCGGCGGACGAGAAGACCCGATGTGCCGATATCGGCGCCGAGCAGCGGGCCGTAGATGTTGACGGGATTGACGGTCACGAGGTCGGTCTCGCGTCCGGCCCGGGCCATCATCTCCCAGGCGCGCCGTTCGGCCAGCGTCTTGGAGCGGACATAGGCGGTGACGCGGATGGCGCTGTCGAGATTGGTCCAGTCGTTTTCCGAAAACGGCTCGGTGCGCACCGAGGGATGACCGAAGCCGACGGCCGCGAACGAGGAGGTGACGACAATGCGCCCGACGCCGGCGGCCAGGGCGGCGGCAAGGGCGCGCTCGGTACCTTCGACGGCGGGACGGATCAAGTCGTCGGGATTCTCCGGCATGGCGATGACGAAGGGCGAGGCGACGTGATGCAGCACGTCGACGCCGTCCATCGCTTCGGCCCAGCCGTCATCCTTCATGAGATCGAGCGCTACGATTTGGAGCCCATCCGTATCGGCGCCCGCATCGGCGAGTTCGGCTCGGACCGTGTCGGCGCGCGACATGGACCGCAAGGAGCCGCGAACCCGGTGACCCGCCTGCAAGGCAGCGAGCGCCACATGACCGCCGACAAATCCGGAAATGCCAGTGACCAGAACGGTTTTCATCGTATTATCCCCATAGATTCGCGGCTTGCCGCGCGCCAATTGAACGGTATATACGAATGCAGTTAAGTTCGTACAAGGGGCGAAATTGAAGCAGCAGACAAGACAGCTCAATCCCGAGCGCCGCGACCGCATTCTCAATACCGCGCAGGCGCTGTTCGTGCTGCATGGGCTGCGCGGCACCAGCATGGAAGCGATCGCCCGCGAGGCCGGCGTCGCCAAGCCGACGCTCTATGCCTATTTCGCCGACAAGGACCTGGTGTTCAAAACCCTGGCTCGGCGCATATTCGAGGAATGGCAGGCGCTGGTCGCGCTCGAACTGTCGGGGCCGGGACCCGCCCAGGAACGGATCGCCCGGGCGCTGACGGCCAAACTCAAGGCCTATTTCCGCCTGATCAGCGTCTCGCCGCATGCCGCCGAGCTCTATGGGGAAAAATCCAAGCTGCTGGCCGAGCCGCTCGAGGCCCTGGAAAAATGGCTGGAAGAGGAATTCACCAGCGCCCTTGTCGCCGAAGGGCACAAGGACGCGCGCCGGCATGTGCAGGTGCTGCTTGCCTGCGCCGAGGGACTGGCGGCGCGGGCGCGCTATATCGAGGAGATCGGGCCGGCGGCGCGGCTGGTGGTGTCGAAGCTGTTGAGCTAGGGGCGCGCTTCGACCTCGACAGAGCGTGGCGAAGCGCGGGACCGTCGCGCAAGGGTGCCGGTTCCGAGGACTGCCGGCCAGGCAAACCTGAACAGGGTTACTGAAATTTTCAACGAATTGACAATGACTTGGCCGCCCAGAGTGCGGCCACCTCCCGAAAAGCGATCCGCAGACCAGCATAGCTCTTGCAAATAACTGACCGGTCAGTTATTTAATCAGACAAAGCTGAGAGCGGTGGGCGAGTATGGATTCGGACAGGCGGGACGACGGGCTGAAACGGGGCTCCGGGAAGAAAACGCAACGGCCGAAGGCGACGGACGCGGAATTCGGCGAAACCATTGCCGACGGCGGACATTCGCCGACGGAAGCCGAGACGGACACGCATGGTGCAATCGCCAAACGCGGCCGGGGCCAGCCGAAATTCCGCCGGCGGGCCGAGGCGCGCAAGGACGAGGTGCTCGACGCGGCGCTCGAGCTGTTCATCGAAAAGGGCTACGCCTCGACGCGGGTCGAGGACATCGCCGCAAAGGCCGGCATTTCCAAGGGCACGGTCTATCTCTATTTCGACTCCAAGGAAGCCCTTATGGAAGGGCTGATTCACCGGGCACTGACCCCGATCGCCCTCAATGTGGTGTCAACCATCGACAAAATGGGCGTCGATCCACGCATGGTCTTCAAGGCCATCGGCGGCATGGTCGCCACAAATCTCGGCGACCCCAAGGTCTTTGCCGTTCCCGCATTGATCATGCGGGAGTCGGCGCAATTTCCCGAACTGGCGCAGATGTATCGTCGCGACGTCATCGACAAGGTGCTGCCGGTGATGCGCAAGCTGATCGCGCACCAGATCGAACTCGGCCGTTTCCGTCCCGTCGATCCGGATCTGGCCATTCGCAGCATAGTCGGGCCGATCATCGCTCACATGGCGATGGCCAAGGTATTTGGCATCGTCTCGGAGGATGGCCTGAACATGGACCGCATGATCAACCAGCACATTGACATTCTCTTCAACGGACTTTCGGCCAAACCGGAGCGCAAAAATGGATGAATTCCTCGCCTTCCTTCATGCCGCCATTACCTGGTTCGGCGAGGCTTTCGCCTGGACCATGGCGGCGCTCGGCGTGCTCATCGGCATGGTGGGCGCCTTCGCCGCCAGCTTCGTGGAAAGCGGTCCGCCGGTCTATAACGGCTATGTCGAGGCCAACTACGTCTATGTCGCCGCGACCAATCCCGGCCGGCTCAGGGACATCGCCGCCGACGAAGGCCAGACGGTCACGCAAGGGCAGACGCTGTTCTCGCTCGACGACGACCAGTACCGTGCCGCATTGAGCGCCGCGGTGGCCCAGCAGAAGGCCGCCGAAGCAAGCTGGCGTAACCTCGAGACCGGCTCGCGGTCCGAGGAAACCGACGTCATCAAGGCTTCGCTCAAGCAGGCGGAAGCCAATCTCGAACTGGCGCGGACGACGCTCGATCGCACGCTCAAGCTCAAGCAGAGCGGACTGGTGCCGGATTCGCGGGTCGATTCGGCCCAGGCGCAGTTCGACACGACAAGCGCCACGCTGGCGCAACTGCAGGCCCAGCTCGCGGTGGCAGAACTGCCGGCCCGGCCCGAACAGCTCGAAGCGGCCAAGGCCAATTACGAGGCGGCGGCGGCCAATGTCGAGTTGGCACAGGTGCAGCTTGATGACCGCACGGTCGACTCCCCGGTCGGCGGCGTCGTCGATCGCGTCTACTACAAGGCAGGCGAAGTGGTCGGCACTGGCTCGCCGGTCCTGTCCATCCTGCCGCCGGGCGAGCTCAAGGTCGAGTTCTTCCTGCCAGAGACCGAGCGCAACCGCTTCCGCATCGGCGACATTCTCGATGTGACCTGCGACAGCTGCGCCGACGAGCTGACGGCGACGATTTCCTATCTCGCCAGCGATCCGCAGCATACGCCGCCGATCATTTATTCCCGCGACGAGCGCAAGCGCCTGGTCTTCATGGCGGAGGCGCGGATCGACGAGAGCGTGTCCCTGCTGCCGGGACAGCCGGTGACGATGAAGGTGCCGGAATGAGCGACGAGCCCAGGTCTGGATCGGACGGCGAGGATCTGCCCGCACAGGCAAAAAGGCCGGCCCAGCCGGAAGCGACCGCTGCCGCGGCAAGCGAAATCGAAAAGACGTCGGAAGCCGCTGCCGCGCCGGATGACGCCGGCACGCCCGACCGGCCGTCGGCATCCGAACCGGACGCGCCGGCACCGACGCTGGCGATCTGGGTCAGGGGACTGACCAAGAAGTTTGGCGACAAGACCGTGGTCGATGGGCTCGACATGCAAGTGCCGCGCGGCGCCATCTACGGGTTTCTCGGGCCGAACGGTTCAGGCAAGACTACGACCATCCGCATGATGTGCGGACTTCTGACGCCGAATGGCGGGCAAGGCGAATGCCTTGGCTTCGATATCCTCAAGGAGGCGCAGAAGATCAAGGAACAGGTCGGCTACATGACGCAGAAGTTTTCGCTTTACGAGGATCTGACCATCCGCGAGAATCTCGACTTCATGGCCCGCATGTATCGGCTGAGGAACCGCAAGGCCCGCGTCGACAGGGCTTTGGAGGAACTCGGGCTCGCCGATCGGCAGAGTCAGTTGGCGGGCAAGCTGTCGGGCGGCTGGAAGCAGCGCCTGGCGCTCGCCGCCTGCCTGTTGCACGAGCCGAAACTCCTGCTGCTCGACGAGCCGACGGCCGGTGTCGATCCCAAGGCGCGGCGCGACTTCTGGGACGAAATCCGGCGCTTGTCCAAGCAAGGCGTCACGGTTCTGGTCTCGACCCATTACATGGACGAGGCGGTGCAGTGCGACTACATCGCCTATATCGCCTATGGCAAGATGCTGATCTCGGGTCCCTCCGCCGCCATCCCCGACATGATCGGGTTGCATACCTGGCGGGTCGATGGCCCGAACCTTCAGGCGCTCGAAACCGAGCTGCGCGGCACGGAGGGCATCGAACAGGTGGCGCGCTTCGGCGCGGTCCTGCATGTGTCGAGCACCAACGAGGCACGCCTGAGACAGGTCGCCGAGGACCACATGGCCAAAAGCGTCGGCCACTGGACCGAGAAAAAGGCCGAACTCGAGGAAGCCTTCATCTATCTGATGACGGGCGCGACAGACAATTTCTCCAACGGAGTCAAAGGGGTGGCGGCATGATCTCCATTTCGCCGGCCCGGTTCTTCGCCGTGCTCATCAAGGAATTCATCCAGATGAAGCGCGACCGCATCACCTTCGGCATGATGATCGGCCTGCCCATCGCGCAGCTCCTGCTGTTCGGCTACGCCATCAATTCCGATCCGAGATACCTGCCGACCCTGGTCGAACTGAACGACAACGGCCCGGTGGTCCGATCGGTGCTGGCCGGCATGGAAACCTCGACCTATTTCGACTTCAAGGGTATCGTGACCGGTGTCGAGGCCGGTGATCGCGCCCTGAGGGACGGCACCGCCAATTTCATCATCGTCATCCCGCCCGATTTCGAAAAGGACATCGTGCGCGGGCGGCATCCCGATATCCTGTTGTCCGCCGACGCCTCCGATCCGACGGCGGTCGGCGGCGCGGTCGGCGCCATGAACGGCATCATCAACAGCGCCATAAAACAGGTGCTGAGCGGGCCGCTGCAGGCGTCGGCGGGATCGGCGCCACCATTCTCGGTGACGGTGCATCGCCAGTTCAATCCCGAAGCCAGGTCCTCGACCAATATCGTGCCGGGCCTTCTGGCCATCATCCTATCCATGACCATGACGCTGATCACCGCCGTCGCCATTGTTCGCGAAAGCGAACGGGGAACGATGGAAACGCTGATCTCGACGCCGGTCAGGCCCACCGAGGTCATGCTCGGCAAGATCCTGCCCTATGTGCTGGTCGGCTACGTCCAGATCATCGTGTTCCTGTTTTTTGCGCGCGTGCTGTTCGATGTCCCGTTCGATGGCTCCGTGCAGGCCTTCGTGGTCGGCTTCAACCTGTTCATCATCGTCAACCTGGCCCTCGGTTTCCTGATCTCGACGCTGGCGCGCAACCAGATGCAGGCGATGCAGCTATCGGTCTTCACCATCCTGCCTTCGATTCTCCTGTCCGGCTTCATGTTCCCCTTCGCCGCCATGCCGGGCTGGGCGCAGACCATCGGCGCGGCCATTCCGGCCACGCATTTTCTCCGGATCGTTCGCAAGATCATGCTCAAAGGCGCCGATCTCGGCGACATTGCGGTCGACATGACCAGTCTGTCGCTCATCATGGCGGTGATCGCGGCACTGGCGCTGTTGAGATATCGGCAAACGCTCGACTGACGTGCCATGCTGGCGTGCGCGGGGCGCCAGGCGCGGCATCGTCCCGACCGGCCGGCGTCTTGCCGGCCATGCACGGATCCGGCAAACAAGGGGAAACGCGGCCGATCGGGAGCTGGAAGCGACGCTATGCCTTCGGCGCCGCCATTGCGTTGATCGAAGTCATGCCCGCAACCGGCCGCGAGGCGGTCGAATGGCGGCTGTGAACAAATGCCGCTGCGTCGGCATGGGCGCCGGAGACTAGAATGTCAGCCCGATGCCAAGGGCGGCATGTGCCTCGGAGGGCGATGCCTGTCCGCCCGGCTGGGAGGTTCCAGATGCGCCCGTCCGCCCGTGCCCGCAAAGCGTTCAACTGGCAAATCGATGTCAAGCTTCTGACCGAGCCGCTCTATCTGGTCAGCTACGCCAAGGCGATCGCCATCGTCATCGCCATGATGGGAGTGCTGCTGACCTTTCTGGCTCTCGTAACCGACAATGTCGAGGCCATCGGCGCCTTCTGGCTGATGAGCGGGCTGGCGGCGGTGATCCTCATGGTGGCCGGGTTCCTCGGAACGCTCGTCCTCACCGGCAACCGCATGGCCCTTGACTACACGGTCGACGGGCGCGGCGTGGTGCAGACCGTCGTCGACCGCAAGCTGCGCGCCGTCGGCGGCGTGGCGGCAGTGGCGGGGGCGCTGGCCGGCAATCCCGGCGTGGCCGGTGCCGGCATGCTGGCCCGATCGCAGAACCGGCGCTCCGTCGCCTGGGACGCAATCGTCTCGGCGCAGTTCCATCCGCATCGCAAGGCCGTGTCGCTCAAGAATTCCTGGCGGACACTGCTGATCGTCTTCTGCACGGCCGAGACCTATGACGAATTCGCGGCGCTGGTCAGCGAGAAGGCGGCCAGCGCGACGGCAGGGGCGAAGCGCGGTCGCAGCCCGGTGCTCGGGCTTTTGGTCCGCACCGTCATCGCCGTTCTGTGCAGCCTACCGTTCTTCGTCCTGCCCTGGCCGTTCGAACTCGACCTGTTGGCGCCGCTTCTGACCCTCGGTTTCGCGCTGGCCGCGGTCTGGCTGGTGCCGCACCTGGTGGTGGTGGCCCTCGGCGCCATGGGCTTCATGTGGTTCGACATCATCGGCCGCATCTTCGAGATGCGCCAGTCGAGCATCGACGGCTCGATCTACGCCTTTTACGAGATGATGGGGACGGAAGACTGGATTCCCCTCGCTATCGCGGCAGCGGGCACGATCGGGATCGCGGTGCTCGGGTGGGCGCTCGTCCGCGGCCGC
>JAHJQZ010000067.1 GCA_018818925.1 Alphaproteobacteria bacterium | reverse complement strand
TGGCCGGAGCGGGGCCGGGCATGCAGGTTCTCGATTTCTGTGCCGGCGCCGGCGGCAAGACCCTCGCCATGGCGGCGGCGATGGGCAATCGCGGCCAGATTTTCGCCCACGATTCCGACCGTTCGCGCCTCGCCCCGATCTACGACCGGCTGAAGCGCGCCGGCGCCCGCAACGTTCAGGTGCGTCCGCCCGAGGAAAACGTTTTGTTCGACCTTGCCGGCCGCATGGATAGGGTGCTCGTCGATGCGCCCTGCACCGGCACCGGCACATGGCGCCGCCGCCCGGACGCCAAATGGCGCCTGTC
Organism: Alphaproteobacteria bacterium; assembly: GCA_018818925.1. Classification (GTDB taxonomy): domain Bacteria; phylum Pseudomonadota; class Alphaproteobacteria; order Rhizobiales; family Devosiaceae; genus JAHJQZ01. The sequence continues at coordinate 77,642 of JAHJQZ010000067.1, read as the reverse complement.
GCCTGACCAGCTCGCCGCCCGCGTGGCCGAGCAGGCGGCGATCCTCGACAAGGCGGCGCATTTCGTCAGGCCCGGCGGAAGGCTGGCTTATGTCACCTGCTCGCTGCTGCCGGCCGAGAATGCCGGCGCCGTCTCCGCCTTTTGCGCCCGCACGCCCGGTTTCGTTCCCGTCGATCACACAATCCTGTGGACCGAGACCTTCCCGGCCATCGACCCCTTGTCCGGCATCGGTCGCGAGGCCATCCGGCTGAGCCCGGCCAGCGCCGGAACCGACGGGTTCTTCCTCTGCGTCCTCGAACACCGCGTCGACTGAGCAATCGCCGCATCCTGACGACGCGGAAAAAACCCTATCGGCGGTAGCGGAGACTGCCGCCATGCTCAACCCATGTCTGAACGGAGATATCAGTCGTGCAGGTCCCGCGAAATCGCCGGTCCGATGGCGAAGCGCTGGAATTGCACCGTCAGGCCCGCGCCAATCGGCGAACAGGCCGCCGGCCCGACCGCAACACTTTCAGGCATGTCGAGAAAGGCCAGTCGCGCCATCGCCCATGAGCGGTCGCCAAAACGATACTGCACCCGGAGCGCATCGCCATGGCGCGTCAGCCGCACCTGCATCTCGGCCATGGCTTCCGCCGGCAAGGGAATGACGCTCCAGTCGGACTGGTCGGCGCGCGTGACGACGACGGAGAAATGCGCCAGCCCGTCGGTGAACTCGATGCCGGTCTTGAGCCAGTTGTCGTCATCGACCCGGAGCATGACGCCCGCCTGGTCGTAGAGCGCCACGTATTCGGCCGAAAATACCGCCTCCGCCGAAAAATCGCCGGCGACGGGGCGCGCGAACACATGGCCGTTGCCGTGGCGGAAGCCGTAATGGGTATTGTTCCAGAAGTCGGTTTCCGCAAGCGTGGTGAAGCGCAGCACGCCGCCTTCGACCGACCATTCGGCCGGCGGGTTGTACCAATCATGGCCTTCGAACACGGCGTTCCTCCGGAAAGACACAAGCCGGACGATTCCACCGCCGCGCTGGCGATGCAAGTTCGACCGGCGAATCGAGGTGAGGCATGTTGGCGCCGATCGATCCGATCCTGTCGGGCCGGCGTAAACCATTTGATCGGACGAAAGGGAACCTCGCGCGAACAGCGCCGTTGCATCAGCCATGACACACACCGAGACAATACGATCCATCAGTTCCTGGAAGGCATGGCTTTCGCTTGCCGTCTTCCTCGCCATCGTCATTGGCGGCGGCTCGACCATCGGCATCCTTACCGCCCCGGGTGGTTGGTATGCAGGCCTTGACAAGCCGCCGTTCAACCCGCCGAACTGGCTGTTCGCTCCGGTTTGGACGCTGCTCTACATCTGCATCGCCATCGCGGGCTGGCGTATTTGGCGCTTTGCGCCGCGAGGCAGGGCGATGCAGCTCTGGTACGGCCAACTCGTGGCCAACTGGATTTGGTCGCCGGTGTTTTTTTCGCTCCATCTCCCATGGGCGGCGCTCGCGGTCTGCGCCGCTATGTGGGCTTTCATCCTAGGCTTCATTCTGACGGCGCGACAGATCGACCGCCCCGCGAGCTGGCTGATGGTGCCCTACCTGCTCTGGGTGAGCTTTGCCGGCGTGCTCAACGCATCCGTCGCCTGGCTCAACTGACCGAGCCGGACGAGGCGAGGCGGAAGGCCAACCCTTGTTTGCGGTGGTGCCCGCGCGCTAGCGGTCTGTTACGGGCCTGCGCCGGAACACCCAGAAGGTGAGGGCGGCGGCGAAGCCGAACAGCATCTTGGAGGTGAAGCTGACCGGGAAGGGCACGATCGTCACGAAGTCATTGTTGATGATCGGCAGCAGCACGAAGAAATTCATCGTCCACACGCCGCCAAGGCAGGCGACCACCAGGATCGGCTCGACAATGGTGCCGGCGACGCGCGGCAAAACCGCCGGAATGGCGATGGCGATGACGATGCCGAGGCCGACGGCCAGCACCATGTGGATCAACAACCCGAGGGCCACCGACGCGGGCGCCGTCGCCAGGTCGGGAAAAACCGAAGCCGTGACGCCCCGGGCGACGATGGCGGCGTCGTTTCCCGACAACGAGGCGTAGAGCATGATCCAGACGATCTCCATCACGCCGCCGGCGAGGCCCGCCAGGGTTCCCGCGGTCAGGGTGCTGATCCGGCGGCGGCGCGCCGGAGATGAGGCATTGGCAGACATCGGCAAGTCCTTTTGTTGTCTTGGCGCCGGTTCTCCGGCGGTCGGGAAGGCAGAGGATTTTGGGCAATGGGACGGTGAAAGACTGAAAGCGGCGCGTCAAGAGGCGGTTTGACGCTTTCGGCCGCCGATCCCGCGCGTTTCGACGCGTCTCCCCCAATCGAGCACCGGACGTTCAATGAGCCGGTACGACAGGTGGGCGACAAGGATCGACAGGCCCACGCCGACAAGCGAGAGCAGCGCCCAATAGGCCGGATCGGAAATACCGGCGAAATGGAAGGCTGGCGCGGCAAGCTGCCGGATCAGCTCGAGAACGAGATAGTGCCAGACATAAAGTCCGAACGATATCAGAGCGACGTAGCGGAATATCCCCAATTCGGTGAGATGCCGAATCCATAGGGAGGACGGCGCCGCGGCAAGGGCCAGTCCGATGCCGAGCGGAAAGAGCGGATAGCAATAGGGGATGTCGAGCCAGCCCCAGCCTTCGGCGATTGCCCGGCTGAGATAGGGCCCGGCTGCCCACCATGCCAGGGCCAGCCCGGTGAGGAACAGCAGGTCGAATATTACGTGACGCCGCCCGGCGCACAGCACCTGCAGCCCGCCGGCGAGGGCGCCGATGGCGAACATGGCGAAAAAGCCGAAGACATTGTATTCGGGCATCCAGGCCCGGGCGCCGCCGACCAGGCCGTATTGCCAGCCGGTGCCGGCGGGCGGAATGCGGATTGTGGCGATGGTGATGCCATGGGCGCCAATGGCCACAAGGATGGCGCCGAGCCAGACCGCGCGCGCCGGCCAGCCCCTCAGTCCGAAGCGGTTGCCGATAAACATCGGGACAAGGCACAGCGGCAGGAGCAGGTAGGACATGACCTCGAAGCCGATGCTCCAGAGCGGTCCGTTCACCTCGACCGGAAACATGGTCAGCCAGTGCCAGGCGCTCATGAATCCCGCCCCGGCGAGGAAACGCTGCACCAGCGCCGCGTCGAGCCGGACGCCGAATAGTGTGATGCTCAAAACGAAGGTGACGAGCAGCGCCGCCCAATATCCCGGCGCGATGCGGGCCAGGCGCCTCAGCGCGTAGTGGCGCAGCGAGGGCATCGGCTTGCCGGCGTCGATCGCCAGCCAGAAGGGGCGCGACAGCAGGTAGCCCGACAGGACGAAAAAAGCGCCGACCCCGAACGCCCCGAGGATCGAAGCGGAATGAATGTCGCGCAGGGTCGGCGACAGCGCATGGGGATCGAGCCGCTGTGCCAGGTGGTGGGCGACGACGCCGAGACAGGCGAGGCTTCGGACGAAGTCGGCGCCCGCAAGATTCTGGCGATCATCAAGCATGTTCAACCCTTCCCGATCGGCGCCGCGTTCCGCACCGGCGCATGCCCGAAAAGGGCGGGCGGAGCCTTTCCAGTTGCAGCAGGTGGCCGCCAAGGACTTGGAGCGGCGCGCGTTCAAGTTGAACCGCTTCGCCGCTCCAACTCTTTGTGGTCGCATCGTTTGATGTGCAAAACCGGTTTCCACTTTTGCACACGATGCTCTAAACCATGGCGCGCCGGGAGCAAGTGGGCCGAATGTCCCGGCTTGCGATCCAGAATGTCGCGACACGGGCGACCTGTTCGCATGGCGAAGGCAAACGCCGCCGGCAAGCCGTTACGACGCTTGCCCGGCTTGCGGAATCGCGGAGCCGGCTATAAAGCCTCGCCATGACAGCGCCCCAGCATCAAGCCATACTCATCGTCGACTTCGGTTCGCAGGTGACCCAGCTCATCGCCCGGCGCCTGCGCGAACTCGACGTCTATTGCGAAATCCATCCCTTTGCCAGCGCCGCCGACCATCTCGATCGCCTGCGGCCGGTCGGCATCATCTTGAGCGGCGGCCCGGCCAGCATCGTCGAGGACGGCTCGCCGCAGCTCGATATGCGGCTCGTTGAAGCCGGCGTGCCGATCCTTGGCATCTGCTACGGCCAGCACGCCCTCGCCAAGGCGCTCGGCGGCAGGGTCGAGGGTGGCCATCACCGCGAATTCGGCCGGGCGCTGCTGACCGCCGACCAGCCCTGCGCCCTTTACGATGGCATCTGGGAGCTCGGAACGTCTCACGAGGTCTGGATGAGCCATGGCGACCGCGTCACCGAACTGCCCGAGGGCTTTGCGGTCGTGGCCACCTCCGCCGGCGCGCCCATGGCCATTGTCGCCGACGAGAAGCGGCGCATCTGGGCCACCCAGTTCCACCCGGAGGTGCATCACACCCCGGACGGGCCGAAGCTCTACAGAAAATTCGCCTACGATATCTGCGGCTGCACCGGCGACTGGACCATGGCCGCCTATCGCCAGCAGGCGATTGCCCGCATCCGCCAGCAGGTCGGGTCCGGCAAGGTCATCTGCGGCCTGTCGGGCGGCGTCGATTCTTCGGTCGCGGCGGTGCTGATCCACGAAGCCATCGGCGACCGGTTGACCTGCATCCTCGTCGATCACGGCCTGATGCGCCTCAACGAGGCGGCCGAAGTCGTCGACATGTTCCGCAACCACTACAATATCCCGCTCGTCCATGTGGATGCCGCCGACACCTTCATCGCGGCGCTCGAAGGCGAGGCTGATCCCGAGACCAAGCGCAAGACCATCGGACGCCTGTTCATCGAGACCTTCGAGGCCGAGGCGAAAAAACTCGGCGGTGCCGATTTCCTGGCGCAGGGCACGCTCTATCCGGACGTGATCGAATCCGTCAGCTTTTCCGGCGGCCCCTCGGTCACCATCAAGAGCCACCACAATGTCGGCGGCCTGCCCGAGCGCATGAACATGAAGCTCGTCGAACCGCTGCGCGAGCTGTTCAAGGACGAGGTCAGGGCCCTCGGCCGCGAGCTCGGCCTCAACGAAAGCTTCGTCGGCCGCCATCCCTTCCCAGGACCCGGCCTCGCCATCCGCCTGCCGGGCGGTGTCACCCGCGACAAGCTCGACATCCTGAGACAAGCCGACGCCATCTATCTCGACGAAATCCGCAAGGCCGGCCTTTACGACGCGATCTGGCAGGCCTTTGCCGTGCTGTTGCCGGTCCAGACCGTCGGCGTCATGGGCGACGGCCGCACCTACGAATTCGTCTGCGCCTTGCGCGCCGTCACTTCGGTCGACGGCATGACGGCGGACTTTTATCCCTATGACATGGGTTTCCTCGGCCGCGCCGCCACGCGCATCATCAATGAAGTCAGGGGCATCAATCGCGTGGTCTACGACGTGACCAGCAAGCCGCCCGGGACGATTGAATGGGAGTGAGGGTACATGATACCCAAGAAGTTATTAGAAGAAAATGAGATTTACTCTCGGTTGTCGGGAGCTACCGTTTTCTTTGGCGAGTATTTGACAGAGAACATTTCTGGTTGATGAGCGAAAATTTAACGATCTTTTTGCCGCAATTTCTGATTTGGGAAAATAGTTCTACTACACTACCAATACAACAGAGCGTCGATCAAGCCGCAGTTGTAAAGCAATGCGAAGTCACCATGCGTGCTGATCGGGCGGAACGTAGTTCAAGACTGAAACGATTTTGCGAGCAACTTCTTCGACGCCGAGGGATGCAGGAATTCCGAGCCTATCAACAAGGATCGGTGAATAATCGAAAACGTCCTTCTTTTCAACATCAAGCCAGACGGGAATCATCAAGCGCTTCCCTTCAAGGATTTCACGGGTGTAGACTGTATCGAATTCGCGCTTGGTCCAGCCGGGATTGCCAAAGAAATTCTTCGACAGCACTACAATGCACTTCGGACAAGCTTTTAGGCCAAGCTCAATGCTCTCGCGCAGGCTGTCTCCGGGTTGAAGTTTGAATTCGTCATACCAAACCGGGCAAAGCATGTTTGCGAGTTTGTTTGCGAGTTCTCGGACGAAAGGCTCTTTGTCCCGCGAGTCATGAGAGATGAACGCGAGCGGCGTTTCGTATTTGTCGCGTATTGCAGCGTACTGGCCGTCGCGCACCAACAGGCTAAGGCCATTCGACGCCATTGCCCGAGATAGGCTTGCCCACTGCTCAGGCGGGGAAATATTGGGTGTGTAAACGAGGACGCGGCCGCTGAAACGGAGATCGACGCTTGAGACCTTCTCGTTAGTACCTGCTAGACCTGCTATCGTGATTACCTTGCTTGCCGGTCTCCATATTAAGTCTTGCGCATTTTCGAGGATGTGGGAGAGCAGAGCCTCTGGATTATCAGCCTTGGGAATGTAAATCTTGAGATGCTTTGAACCACCATCAAAATCCTGCACAACCTCGATGCGCACCTCGAATAAGCTTCCGTCCGAGGTTGAAAGCGTAACTGTACGGCCAAACTGAAGAAAAGTCGATTTTTCGAAGTACTCGTGCGCAGTGGCCACAGCCAACTCTCCTTAGCTCGCTCCTATTCGGTAAGTCATGTATTTGGCGCCGCCATTGTCGCCGAAAAAGGCAGCGCTTTCGTGCCATCCTAGACTCGATCCTTGACCAACCGCGCCCACGCCGTGGGTCTTTGCTTCGCTCCCGGCGAGCAAGCTGATCACAGGACCGACACAACGCGTCGTCGTTACTCCCCGACCACTTCCACCTGATCCAGCCTTACAAACCGAAACCCTTTCGCCTTGAGCGCCAGAATGCCCGCGACCACGCCGTCGCCGGCCGCGCGCGTCGGCTGGTTCATGTGGGCGATGATGACATCGCCGTCTTGGGCGCCGGCAATGCTTTCCGCCGCCGCCTCGGCGCTGAACGAGGCGCCGGCATCGCCGTTCAATGAAAACCCGGCAATGCGAAAGCCCGCCTGCTCGATCATGTCGATGGCGGCGGGCGAGTAGAGCGCCGTTGCGTCCCGGTACCAGGCCGGTTTCCTGCCGAACAGCGATTCGATGAAGAAGGCGCCGCCCTCGACCTCGGCCATCACCGCTTCGGCCGTTCCGGCCGGCGCGATTCCATAGGGTTTTTCGCTGCCGATCACCGCCGGAACGTGCTCGGCGCCGTGGTTTTCGAACTGGAACAGGTCGGGATGCTGCTTGATGAGGGCGACGGCTTCGGGATTGGCGCTCAGCCACTTGCCGGTCAGGAACAGCGTTGCCGGCACGCGGTTGGCGATCAGGGCGTCAAGAATGCGCATATCGACTCCGCCCGAACAGGCGTCGAGCGTCAGGGCGATCTGCGGCGTTTCCGGGCCGCCCCTGGCGAGATGCATGCGCGGTTCGACGAGGTCGCCGGCCCGCGCGGAAACCATGGTCGCAAGCAGCGCCAAGACGACTACGACCATCCGCATGTCGGCCCCTCCACACCCAAAGGATAGGCCTTGCCCGCCGCCGCGCCAAGGGCGTCGCGTCCTTGTGTCATCTTGCCTTGCGCGCCGGACGCCCCTAGCGCCATATCGAAAACCGGCCGACCGTCGACGGGACGGCGGCGTTTGCGGGGAGACACCGACGATGTGGGTTCTGGTCCTTGGTTTGCTTTTGTTTTTTATTCCTCATAGCCTCAAGATGATCGTGCCCGGCCCCCGTGCCGCCTTCATCGCGGCGCGCGGCGAAGGGCCGTGGAAGGGCCTTGTGGCGCTGCCCTCGCTTGTTGGCATCGGCCTGATGATCTGGGGCTGGATGCTTTATCGCGACAGCGCCCCGGAGCTCTATGCCGTCCCCGACTGGGGCGTGCATGTCGCCGCCGTCACAAATCTCGTCGGCCTGATGCTGTTGATGATGTCCGGCGGCCCGGTCGGTCGGATCAAGGCGCTGATCCGTCATCCCATGTCGATCGGCATCGCGCTCTGGGGTCTCGGCCATCTCGTCTCGAATGGCGATCTCGCGTCGCTGCTGCTGTTCGGCGCCTGGACGCTCTATTCCGTCGTGGCGGCCATCGTCTCGACCCTGCGCGGCGATCCGGCGCCCGTGTTCCAGTCGGTACGCGGCGATCTCACCGGCATCCTGATCGGCCTCGGGCTCTACCTGGCCTTCGTCTATTTCCTGCACGGGTGGATGTTCGGCATCCAGCCGCCGGTCATCTAGAAGCGGCCGCGATGGCGAATTGCATTCCCGCCGGCGCATGACTATTGTGCCGGCGAATTTGTCGTGAGTGATCCGTCATGTCCGAAGACACCCTGTTTCGCGAAATCAATGAGGATTTGCGCGCCGACCGCATGCGTGCCTTGTGGCGCCGCTTCGGACCCTATGTGATCGGCGGCGCCGTCGCCGTCGTGTTGCTGGTCGCCCTCAACGAGGGCTGGAGCTGGTGGCAGCAGTCCAATGCCGCCCGCTCGTCCGACGCGCTCTATGTCGCGCTCGACGCCGCCGAGGCGGGCGAGATCGACGCCGCCCTTGCCGCCCTCGAAACGGTCGAAAAGCAAGGCTCGGGCAAATACCCGGTGCTCGGCCAGTTCGCCGAGGCGGCCTATCTGGCCCAGAAGGGCAAGGTCACCGAGGCCATCGTGCTTTACGACACGCTCGCGGCCTCGCTCGATGTGGTGCGGCTGCGGGAGCTGGCGCTGGTTCTTGCCGCCTTCCAGCTCGTCGACAGCGCCGATATCGGCGGTATCGAGACGCGCGTCGGCGGGCTGATCGCCGCCAATTCGCCCTTTGCCGGTGTCGCCCGCGAGGCGCTCGGCCTCGCCCAGTACAAGGCTGGCGATTTCGACGCGGCCCTCGCCACCTTCGAGGCCGCCGAGGTGGACGTGACGGCCAGCGCCGACCTTCTGGCGCGCATCTCGGTCTATGTCGCGCAGCTTGATGCCGAAGGCGCCACTTCCGTCGCCACCGAATAGCCGCGCCAGCACCGTCAGCGGCGGGAGACGTATGCCATGAGCGTTGTCGTCGCCATTGTCGGCCGGCCGAATGTCGGCAAGTCGACCCTGTTCAACCGCCTGGTCGGCAAGCGCATCGCGCTGGTCGATGATACGCCCGGCGTCACCCGCGACCGCCGCCTGGCGCGCGGCCGCATCGGCGACCTTTTTTTCGACGTGCTCGACACCGCCGGCTACGAGGATGCCACCGACCAGAGCCTTGAGGCGCGCATGCGCCTGCAAACCGAGACCGCCATCGCCGAGGCGGACGTCATCCTGTTCATGATCGACGCCCGCGCCGGCGTGACGCCCCTCGACGCCCATTTCGCCCGCGTCCTCAGGAAGTCCGGCAAGGACGTGCACCTGATCGCCAACAAGGCCGAGGGCAGGGCCGCCGATGCTGGCATCAACGATGCCTATAGTCTCGGCTTCGGCGAGGCCATTGCCTTGAGCGCCGAGCATGGCCTCGGGCTGGCCGATCTCTACGCCATTGTCGCCGATGCCGTCGAACGGGCTGACGCCGCCAAGTCGGACCCCGTGCCGGACGAGGCCCTGCCCGAAGTCGATATCGACATCGACGGCGAGATCGGCGAGGAGGAAGCCAATCGCCACTGGGATCCGACCAAGCCGCTCAACGTCGCCATCATCGGCCGGCCCAATACCGGCAAGTCGACCCTGGTCAATCGCCTGGTCGGCGAAGAGCGCGTCCTGACCGGCCCGGAAGCCGGCATCACCCGCGATTCCATTCTGGTGCCCTGGGAGCATCAGGGCCGCATCATCAACCTCGTCGACACCGCCGGCATGCGCCGCAAGTCCCGCGTCCAGCAAAAGCTCGAACGGCTCGCCGTCTCGGATTCGCTGCGCTCGCTGCGCTATGCCGAGGTCGTCATCGTCATGCTCGACGCCACCATGCCGTTCGAGAAGCAGGACCTGCAGCTTGTCGACCTCGTCGCCCGCGAGGGCAGGGCGGTGGTGATCGGTCTCAACAAATGGGACCTGATCGAGGAAAAGCAGCGTGTCCTCGCCGAACTCAAGGAGGCCTGCGACCGCCTGCTGCCGCAATTGAGCGGCGTGCCCATGGTCACGTTCTCCGGATTGAAGGGTCTCAATATCGACCGGCTGATGAAGGCCGTGCTCGACGCCGAGCGGGTGTGGAACATCCGCATCTCGACGGCAAAACTCAACCGCTGGCTCGACGACATGGCCGCCGCGCACGCGCCTCCGGCGACCTCCGGCCGGCGCCTGAAGCTGCGCTACGTCACCCAGGTAAAGGCGCGTCCGCCGACCTTCGCGCTGTTCACCTCGCGCCCCGACGCCTTCCCCGCCGCCTACCGGCGCTACCTGATCAACGGGCTGCGCACGAGCTTCGGCCTTGGCGGCACGCCGATAAGGCTCTTGTTCCGCGGCGGCGAAAACCCCTTCGCGAACAAGGGCAAGAAGCGGTAAGTTAAGGCGAAGAAACAAGCCGTTTTGCGCCGGTTGAAGTTCTGGCTGAACTGCAAGTGCGGTGCGTCGAAGCGCGGCTTCACACACAGGGGAGGATGGAGCAAAGGACTGGCCACAGGCAGGGCCCGTTCCTACAGCGCCTCGGTCGTGCCCTTGCCGGCGTCGAACAGCATGCCGTTTTCCCGATAGGCCGGAGCCACCATGTCGACGAGCCTGGGAGCGACCTCGTCGGGATGCGGCAGCGTGTCGGGGTCCTCGCCCGGCATGGCCTGGGCCCGCATCTTGGTGCGCACGATGCCGGGGTAAAAGGCGTTGGCCTTGACCGAGGTCTTGGCGAGTTCGCCGGCATAGGACTTGACCATGGTGTCGAGCGCCGCCTTGGTCAGGGCGTAAAGCCCCCAATAGGCGCGGGCGCTCCTGGCCGCTCCCGAGGACACCATGACGACGCGGCCGGCATCGGATTGCCTCAGGAGCGGATCGAGCGAGCGGATCAGCCGGTAATTGGCGGTGACGTTGACCGCGACGGCGTTCTCGAAAACCTTGGGATCGATATGCGCCAAAGGGCTCAGGATGCCAAGCACGCCGGCATTGCCGATCAGCCCGTCGAGCCTGCCCCAGCGCTCGTTGATCGCCGCGCCGAGCCGGTCGATGGCGGCGTAGTCGGTCAGGTCGAACGGCACCAGCGTCGTGTCGCCGCCTGCCTTCTGGATGTCGTCGTCCAGTTCCTCGAGCCCGCCCACCGTCCGCGCCACGGCAATGACATGAGCGCCGCGTGCGGCGGCGTTGCGGGCCGCGGCGGCACCGATGCCGCGCGAGGCGCCTGTGACGACGATCACCCGTCCGTCGAGGTCTTTTTCGGTCATGGGCTAGCCGGCTTCCCTGAGCAAGGACAGCTTCTTGGGGTTCGACCGCCGCTCGCCGTTGAGGTCGGTCAGTGGGGTCGGATAATCGCCGGTGAAGCAATGATCGGAGAATTGCGGCGAGGCGGCATTGCGTTCGATGCCGCCGACGGCGTCGTAGAGCCCCTCGATGGAGAGAAAGGCGAGGGTGTCGACCCCGATATGCCTGGCCATGTCCGCGAGCGTTGCGAACTGGTTGGCTATAAGCTTGTCCGGATCGGGCGTGTCGATGCCGTAGAAGTCGGAATGGGTGATCATCGGGCTCGCCACCCGCATATGCACTTCGGCGGCGCCGGCATCGCGGATCATCTGCACGATCTTGAGCGAGGTCGTGCCGCGAACGATCGAATCGTCGACCAGTACCACGCGCTTTCCCTCGATCTGCTCGCGATTGGCCGAATGCTTGAGGCGAACCCCGAAGGTGCGGATGTGCTGGGTCGGCTGGATGAAGGTGCGCCCGACATAATGGTTGCGGATGATGCCGTATTCGAACGGAATGCCCGATTGCTGGGCGAAGCCGAGCGCCGCGGGCGTGCCCCCGTCCGGCACCGGCACGACGACATCGGCCTCGAGCCCGGCCTCGATGGCGAGGTTCTTGCCCATGTTCTTGCGCGCCGTATAGACGGAACGGCCGGCGACGACGGAATCGGGCCTGGCGAAATAGACATATTCGAACAGGCAGACCCGCTCCGGCTTGGGCGGGAACGGCTTGAAACTGTCGATGGTGATCCGCCCGGCGGGCTGCTTTTCGCACACCACCACCTCGCCGTTGGCGACATCGCGGACGAACTTGGCACCGATGATGTCGAGGGCGCAGGTTTCCGAGGCGAAAATCGGGCAGCCATTGAGCTCGCCGAGCACCAGCGGCCTGATGCCGTCGGGATCGCGCGCCCCGATCAGCTTGGTGCGCGTCATCGCCACCATCGAATAGGCGCCTTCGAGCTGCTTCAACGCGTCGATGAAGCGTTCGGCGGAATTGCGCGACTTGGAGCGGGCGATCAGGTGCAGCACCACCTCGGTATCCGAGGTCGACTGGCAGATGGCGCCGCCGGAAATGATCTCCCGCCTCAGCTTCAAGCCATTGGTGATGTTGCCGTTATGGGCGATGGCGATGCCGCCGACCTCGAGTTCGGCGAACAGAGGCTGGACGTTGCGCATGATCGTCTCGCCGGTCGTCGAGTAGCGCACATGGCCCATGGCTGTCTGGCCGGGCAGCTTGGCGAGCGTCTTGGGGTCGGTGAAATTATCTCCGACCAGGCCGAGCCGCCGCTCGGAATGGAACTGGGTGCCGTCGAAACTGACGATGCCGGCCGATTCCTGGCCGCGATGCTGCAAGGCGTGCAGGCCAAGGGCGGTGAGGGTGGCCGCTTCGCCATGCCCGAGAATGCCGAACACGCCGCACTCCTCGCGCAGCGTGTCCCCATCAAGATCGAATAGCGGTTCGTCGCCGTCATGCGGCGAGTGGGCTTTGGCCATGTTCAATTCGAAGACCCTTGCCGGTTCTGGCCCGCTGGCGGGCCGGGAGCTTCACATGCGTCCTTATCACACCCGCACCGTCCTGTCAGGTGTTCAGACCCTGTTCTCCCGTATCCGTTCCTTCGTCGGGCAGCACCTCGATGTCCTCGCCGTCGCCGCTGGAGCGTTGCAGGATGTCGTTGATCTGCTGTTCGAGGTCGTCGGGCAGGGCGGCGATCAGCCCGTCGCCGAACTGGCTGAGCATGGGCAATGATCGCGACTCCTGCGCCCAGGACGGCAGGGCATTGCCCAGAAGCCAGGTGCCGAAGATGACCACGACCACGGCGATGACGACGCCCCTTAAGGCGCCAAAGACGAAGCCGAGCGTGCGGTCGAGCGGACCGATCTTGGAATCGACGACGAAATCGGCGATGCGCATGGTCAAAAGATGCAGAACGATCAGCGAGACGATGAAGGAAACGACTACCGTCGCCACGTCCGCCACCAGCTCTTCCTTGACATAGGCGCGGGCCAGTTCCGGGTGGTATTGCCACATCCAGATGGCGATGGCCGCCGAGCCGGCCCAGGTCGCCAGCGACAGCACCTCGCGCGTCAGCCCGCGTGCCGTGGCCAGAAGCGCCGAAACAAGGACGAGAATGCCGACGCCGACATCGAACGCGGTGAACATCGCGGACCGCTCCAGCCTTTGAAAAACTGCAATTCGCGAACCCGTTTAGCCGCTTCCCCCCGCCGTGTGAAGCCGGCATGACAAATATGGCTAAACCTGTTGCCCGTCTGCGTCGCCGCCGGCGGCGATGCGGGCGATGAGATCGGGCAGGTGGGAGAACTCGTCGATGGCGATGGCGCCGTTGCGGTCGGTGGCGCCGATCTTGCCGCAACAGGCGCGGTTGAAGCCGAGCTTGGCCGCTTCCCGCAACCTCAGCGCCGCATGGGCGACCGGCCGAACCCCGCCCGACAGGCTGACTTCGCCGAAAAACACCGCGTCCGCCGGCAGCGGCGTGTTGGTCAGCGACGAGATCAGCGCCGCCGCAACGGCGAGGTCGGCCGCCGGCTCGGAAACCTTCAGCCCACCGGCGACGTTGAGATAGATGTCGTTGGCGCCGATCCTGACGCCGCAGCGCGTCTCCAGCACCGCGAGAATCATCGAGAGCCGAGCCGAATCCCAGCCGACCACGGCCCGGCGCGGCGTGCCGAGCGGCGAGGGGGCGACCAGAGCCTGGATTTCGATCAAGAGCGGTCGCGTGCCTTCGAGCCCGGCGAACACCGCCGAGCCGGCCGCCTTGGTATCGCGCTCGTCCAGGAACAGCGCCGAGGGGTTGGCGACTTCGGCGAGCCCGGCCTCGGTCATTTCGAACACGCCGATCTCGTCGGTGGCGCCGTAGCGGTTCTTGACGCCGCGCAGCACCCGGAACATGTGGCTGGTGTCGCCCTCGAAATAGAGCACGGCATCGACCATGTGCTCGACGACGCGCGGTCCGGCGATCTGGCCGTCCTTGGTGACATGCCCGACCAGCACCACGGCGGCGCCGGTCTTCTTGGCGAAGCGCGTCAGCGCCTGGGCGCTGGTCCTGACCTGGGTCACCGTGCCCGGGGCGCTGTCCACCCGTTCGGTCCACAATGTCTGGATCGAATCGATGACGACCAGATCCGGCACCTCGCCATGTTCGAGCGTCGCCAGAATCGTCTCGACATGGGTCTCGCTGGCCAGGAGCACCGGCGCCGCGGCGAGCCCCAGCCTTTGCGCCCGCATCTGCACCTGAGCAATGGCCTCTTCGCCCGAGACATAGACGACCTTGTGTCCGCTGAGCGCCAGCCGCGCCGCCGCCTGCAACAACAGTGTCGACTTGCCGATGCCCGGATCGCCGCCGACCAGCACCGCCGAGCCGTTGACGAAACCACCGCCGGTCACCCGGTCGAGTTCGGCGATGCCGGTTTCGATGCGCGCCGCCGGATCGGACACCGAACCGAGAATGGATAGGGTCAACGGCCGCCCGCTCGACAGGGCGGCGCGCGGCCCGGCGCCGATGCCGGTACCGGTCGCCTCTTCGACAATGGAATTCCACGCCCCGCAGCTCTCGCAGCGCCCGGCCCATTTCGAGGTCGCGGCGCCGCAAGTCTGGCAGACAAAACTCAGTTTGATTTTGGCCACGACACGCCCGTTTCGGTCAGATGGGATAGGAACGTATAGGGAACAAATGAATTTGCCAAGTGCTTGGCAATCTCACCCCGCCCACAAGGGAGGGTGAGAACGCCGCCGCAGGGCTCTACCCGATCAGCCCGATCCACCTGAGCCCGGCAAAGGCGCCGGCAAGCAATACGACGACGGTGAAAAATTCGAAGGTGTAGCGGGACAAAAAGGTCGGAATGAATACGTCGTAGACGAACCCGTCCTTGCGCGCGCCGTATCTGTCCGCGATCGGCGAGATCGGGCATTTGACCCCGTTCGCCAGCATGACGGCGGTTTCGATGGCAACCAGGACGAGGGCGACCCACAGCCACGCGCCGGTCCGTCCGGTGATGCCGGCATAGAGCAGGATGAAGCAGGCGGTGCCGTTGACGACATAGATGATGGTGTGGACGAGCCTGATCGCGAAGAGCATCTGGGTGTCGGTCAGGCGCATGCGCGTTCAGCCCTCGGCATGGCCGTGTTCGGCGGGATCCAGATAGACGCGCTCGTAGCGGCCCTGCTTGAGCGAGGTCAGGACCTCGTAGCCGATCGTGCCGGCGGCGTCCGCCTGCTCGTCGACCGAAATATGCGGCCCGAGCACTTCCATGAAGTCGCCCGGCCTGGGCAGCGCGTCGCCGAGTTCGGTGACATCGACGGTGACCAGATCCATCGAGATCCGCCCCATTACCGGCAGCACCCGGCCGCCAAAGGCGATCCTGCCGCCCGTCTTGGTCGAGGAGGCGCCGAGATGGCGGAAAAAACCGTCGGCATAGCCCAGCGCGATGGTGGCGATACGGCTTTCCTTGTCGACCGAATGCGTCGCGCCGTAGCCGACCGTCTCGCCCGTGCGGGCCGAGCGGACCTGCAGCACCGGCACTTCGAGCGTTATGGCATGGGCCATCGGGTTGGGCCGACCGCCGATGGCCCGCCCGCCATAGACCGCTATGCCCGGCCGGACCATCTGGAAGTGGAAGTCGCGGTTCGACATCAGCCCGGCCGAATTGGCCAGCGAGGCCGGAATGCCGGGGAACTGCGCCAGAACCGTCTGGAACAGGGCAAGCTGGGTGCGGCTTTTCTCGTGGCTCGGCTGGTCGGCGCAGGCGAGGTGGCTCATCACCATCTGCGGCAGATAACCGAATTCGCTCAGCCGGTCGCGCACCAGCGCCGTGTCGGACAGCCGGAAGCCGAGCCGGTTCATGCCGGTGTCGAAATGCAGCGCCGCCGGAAACGCCTCGTTGTGGGCGACGCAGACGTCCATCCACTCCTCGAGCATGGGCACCGAACTCAAGACCGGCATCAGCTTGTGGGCGAGGTAGAAATCGGTCGCCCCGGGATAAAGCCCGTTGAGCACGAATACATGCACGTCCGGCAGCACCTGCCTGAGCCTCAGGCCCTCGTCCGGCGTCGCGACGAAGAAGAACTGCGCCCCGGCCTCGGCAAGCGCCGTGGCCGTTGGTGCGAGCCCGGTGCCATAGGCGTCGGCCTTGACGACGGCCGCGGTCAAGGCGCCTGGCGATACCCGGCCGAGCGCCCGCCAGTTCTTGACGATGGCGCCGAGATCGACGGTCAGGCGGCCGGCAAGGCCTTGGGGGTGCGCCGGGGCGTTGGACATATGCTGGAAAGCCTAGTCGATTCGGTCCTGCACGTAGGCATTCCGCGCAAGATTGGAAAAGCGCGTGAAATTGGCCTCGAAGCTGAGCTGCACCGTCCCGGTTGGACCGTGGCGCTGCTTGCCGATGATGATGTCGGCCAAGCCGTAGACTTTTTCCATTTCCCCCTGCCACGCCAGGTGATCGGGCGTGCCTTCCCGCGGTTCCTTGTTCTTCAGGTAATACTCGTCGCGATAAATAAACAAGACCACATCGGCGTCCTGCTCGAGCGACCCCGATTCCCTCAAATCCGCGAGCTGTGGCCGCTTGTCGTCGCGGTTCTCGACCTGGCGCGACAGCTGCGCCAAAGCGATGATCGGCACTTCCAGTTCCTTGGCCAGTGCCTTGAGGGACGTGGTGATCTCGGTCAGCTCCTGCACGCGGTTCTCGTTGGCCCGCCGCGACGAGCCGGTCAGCAGCTGCACATAGTCGATGATGATGAGATCGAGCCCTTTTTGCCGCTTGAGCCGGCGGGCCCGCGCCATCAGCTGGGCGATCGACAAGCCGCCCGTATCGTCGATGAACAGCGGCAGCGTGCCGATCAACTGGGATGTCTCGACCAGCGCCGCATACTGGCTGTCGTGGATATTGCCGCGCCTGATGTCCGAGGACGAAATGCGCGCCTCGTCCGAAAGGATGCGCGTCGCCAGCTGCTCGGCGCTCATTTCGAGCGAGAAAAAGCCGACGCGGCCGCCATTGACGGTCTTCATGTTGCCTTCCGGCGTCGGTTCCTCGCGGAAGGTCTTGGCGACATTGACAGCGATGTTGGTGGCGAGCGACGACTTGCCCATGGCCGGTCGCGCCGCGAGGATGATGAGGTCGGAACGCTGCAACCCGCCCATCAACCGGTCGAGGTCGCTCAGGCCGGTGGCGATGCCAGACAGGGAACCGTCGCGCTTGTAGGCTTCGCTCGCCATGTCAATGGAGGCGGCGAGGGCGGTGGTGAAGGTCTGGAAGCCGCCGTCGTAGCGACCGCGCTCGGCCAGTTCGAACAGCCGTTTCTCGGCGTCCTCGATCTGGCGCTCCGGCGTCTGGTCGACATCCGCCACATAGGCGGTCTCGGTCATTTCCTCGCCGATCAGGATGAGATTGCGCCTGATGGCCAGGTCGTAGACGGCGGAGCCGAAATCGTAGGCGTTGATCACCGTGGTCGCCTCGGCCGCCAGCCGCGCCAGGTATTGCTGCATCGAGACGCCCTCGATCAGTTCCGTGGGCAGATGCGTCTTGATGGTGATCGGGTCGGCCTTCTTGCCGGAGCGGATGATCTTTGCCGCGACCTCGAATATCTGGCGGTGGATGCCTTCGTAGAAATGCACGGGTTCGAGGAAGTCGGAAACGCGGTAGAACGCCTCGTTGTTGACCAGAATGGCGCCGAGCAGCGCCTGCTCGGCCTCGATGTTATGCGGTGCCTGCCGGTAGCCTCGCTCGTCGTCGGCATGAAGTCGCCGCACCTCGGCCATGCTTGCCTCGCTCTTTGGTAAACCTTGGTGTTAATGCAATCCTGTCTGCCGCCATAGCCACCACGAACGCGTCATATTCTCGTCGGTGAACAGCGGGGATAACGCCATGCTCAAATAAAAAAAAGGCCGGGAGAACCCGGCCCTTTTGCGTGTGGTGAGCCGGAGAATCAGGCCTCGGGTTCCTCGGCGTCGGTCGCCTCGGCGGCTTCGGCTGAGTCCTCGGCGGCCGGGGCTGGCGCCTCGTCCTCGTCCTGGTAGCCGGCGACGGTCATGTCCTCGCCCTTGGACTGGCGCGCCGCTTCGTCCTCGGAACGGGAGACATTGACCAGGACCGATACCTCGACTTCCGGATGCAGGTTGAGCGCCACGGTGTGCAGGCCGACGGTCTTGATCGGGTTGGCGAGGTCGATCTGCGACTTCAGAACCGTGTAGCCGTCGGCGGCCAGGGCATCGGAAATGTCGCGGGTCGAGACCGAGCCGTAGAGCTGGCCGTTCTCGCCGGCCTGGCGGATCATGACGACGGTGTGGCCGTTGAGCCCGGCGGCGATGCCGGCCGCCGCGCTGCGGCGCTCTTCGTTGCGCTTCTCGATGACGGTGCGTTCGGCCTCGAACTTCTTGCGGTTGGCCTCGGTGGCACGCAAGGCCTTTCCCTGCGGCAACAGATAATTGCGGGCGTAGCCCGGCTTGACGGTGCATTCATCGCCGATGCCGCCGTGGCGGCCGACACGCTCCAAAAGAATGACGCGCATTTTTTCTCCAATGCTGTCCCGGATTGCCCGTTGGCAATCGGTTAGGAGCGGCGGACCATTCCACCGCCCCAGCCTGCGGCCCCGATCGGGAGCCGCAACCAGATGCGTTTAGCTGACCGAGAAGGGCAGCAGGCCGATGAAGCGGGCGCGCTTGATCGCGCGGGCGAGTTCGCGCTGCTTCTTGGCGCTGACGGCGGTGATACGGCTCGGCACGATCTTGCCGCGCTCGGAAATGTAGCGCTGCATCAGGCGCACGTCCTTGAAGTCGATCTTTTGGGCGTCGGCGCCCGAGAACGGGCAGGTCTTGCGGCGGCGCTGGAACGGCCGGCGGGTATGGGTGGTGGTCAGGTCACGAATGGCCATGTCTTTGTCTCCTTACTCGCCTGTCAGAAACGGCGCGGGCGGTCGCCGCGGTCGCCGCGATCACCGCGATCACCACGGTCGCCGCGGTCGCCACGATCGTCGCGGTCGCGCTTCTGCAACATGATAGAAGGGCCGACCTCGAGGGCATCGACGCGGATGGTCATGAACCTGAGGATGTCTTCGGAAAGACCCATCTGGCGCTCCATTTCGGCGACGGCGTCATGCGGCGCGTCGATGTTCAAAAGCGTGTAATGGGCCTTGCGGTTCTTCTTGATCTTATAGCTCAAGGACTTGAGGCCCCAGTACTCGGACTTGGTGACCTGACCGCCGCCGGACGAGATGATGGCGGAATACTGATTGGTCAGGTCTTCGACCTGCTGGGCGGAAACGTCCTGCCGCGCCAGATAGATATGCTCGTAAAGGGCCATGAGCGCCTTTCCTTTCGGTTCAACTTCTGCCCGTTCGGCGCGGAGCCTCCTTGAAGCCGGAAAAGGCGTCAAAGCAGTCTTCTAAAGAGCGGGAACACGGGAGGCGGTGCATGTCCTTTTGGCACCATCCGGCAAAACCGGACCCCTCCGTTCAGCCCCCGGCCAAACGAATGCGCGCGGTACATACGGCCTCAGCTACCGGATGGCAAGGATTTCTTGGCCGGTCTCGGCCCGTCTCCAGCTCGACAGCTTCTGGCCCGACAAGGTCTTCACCGCGGCGCCGCGCGCGGCGATGTCGTCGCCGAGCGATTGCGCAACGCCGCAATTCTCGAAAATCCAGGCGGATCGAACCGCAAGCCGGCTGGTGCGTTTCCCCCCTTTTGGCATGGGCTTTCGCGCCCGGATGAACCGGCCCTGAACGCGCCGTTCGCAACCGGTTAAGCGGCACGGCCCTATTGCCGCCATACTTAGAAGGTCAACGGCCCTGCTCCCAAGGAACAAGACAAGACATGACACGCGCACGCCACTACGCCGCCACTGCCTTTGCCGCCCTTGCCATCCTGTCGATCGCGCCGCTTCCCGCCGGTGCCGCCGACACGCAATCTCCCGTCGGCCGCTGGCAGACCACGACCGGCGAAAGCCGCTACGAGGTCAGCTATTGCGGCGGCACGAATCTGTGTGCCCGCCTGACCTGGCTCAGGTCCGACGCCCGCACCCCGGAAAACCTCGACCATCTCAACACCTTTGTCGTCAAGAACGCCCGCCAGACCGGCGCCAACAAATGGTCCGGCACCGTCAGCTATGACGGCGAGGAAATCCCCGGCCGCCTGATCCTGATCGACGACGACAGCCTGATGGTCAGGGGGTGTCAGGTCATCTTCTGCCAGACCATGGAATTCGAGCGCATCTAGGCGCGTCGGGATTCGACCCAAACGCTTCCATCGTCATTGCGAGCGCCCGCAGGGCGCGCGGCAATCCAGGAAGCCCGAAACGTCGACGCGTGCATCCTTCTGGGTTGCCGCGTCGCTTCGCTCCTCGCAATGACGAGGTGCCGCAGCAGTATCTTTGCTGCCGCCGCCCTCAGCTCACCACCGTGATCTTCTCGACCGCCCGCGTCACGCCGGTATAGAGCCAGCGCCTTCCGTCCTCGCGGAAGGCGAAGCTTTCGTCGAACAGGTAGACATGGTCCCACTGGCTGCCCTGGGCCTTGTGGACGGTCAGGGAGTAGCCGAAGGTGAACTCGTCGAAGCGCCGGCGCACGGCCCAGG
The DNA here is from genome assembly GCA_018818925.1 of Alphaproteobacteria bacterium. Classification (GTDB taxonomy): domain Bacteria; phylum Pseudomonadota; class Alphaproteobacteria; order Rhizobiales; family Devosiaceae; genus JAHJQZ01. The sequence goes on along the minus strand of JAHJQZ010000067.1, from coordinate 56,792 downwards.
GCATCTGGTCCTCGGTGCCGGTGAAGAAGTCGAGATGGGTCTCGACCTTGACCTCGGCGGTGGCCGCGTCCGCGTCTTCCGGCAAGAGCAGCATTTCGAGCTTGCCGGCATTCTTGCGCTTGACCTCGAGCACGACGAAAATCTGGCCGTTGAGAAGCTTCTTGCGCGGATTGTTTCTCAGGCAGACGATCTTGTCGCCGAGGACCGGCGCGCCATGCGGCAGGCCCTTCAGCTCCCTGAGCCGGTTATTGTAGTCGATCCGCGTCCGGTTGCGCCCGACCAGCACCTGGTCGGCGTCGAGCACCTCCTGCTGGTCGACCTCGTCGCGCGAGATGACCTTGCTGTCGCCATAGGCGCCGCGCTGGAGATGGCCGCCGTTCCTGATGTCGAGCGAGAGTTGCACGATCGGGTTTTCCGCCGCCTGCCGGTGGATTTCGGTCAGCATGATGTCCGGCGCCTCGGAAATGAAATAGCCGGTGCCCTGGACCGGCGGCAACTGGAACGGATCGCCGAGCACCAGCACCTTGGTGCCGAAGGACAGGAGGTCCGCCGCCAGCGCCTCGTCGACCATCGACACCTCGTCGATGACGACGAGATCGGCGCTCGCCGCCGGCGATTCCCTGTCGAGCACGAAGCGCGGCTCGCCCTCGGTTTCGGAAACGAGCGTGTAGATGAGGCTGTGGATCGTCGAGGCGCCCCGGCAGCCGCGCTTGCGCATGGCCAACGCCGCCTTGCCGGTGAAGGCGGCGTATTTAACGGCGTTGAGCCCGGCGGCAAGATGCCGGGCGAGCGTGGTCTTGCCGGTCCCGGCCCATCCGAACAGGCGAAAGACCTGGTCGCCGCCTTCATCCTTGAGCCAGGAGGAGACGGCGCTGAGGGCCGCGTCCTGCTGGGGTGACCATTTGACCATTGAACGTTTCTCGGATCGCTTGCCACGGGGCCGTGGCGCCCATAATTAGAGCCGGACGGTTTAAGCGAGACAAACACGCGCGGAAAAAAATGGCAAAACGTGCATTCACCTTTCCCGGCCAGGGCAGCCAGGTCGTCGAAATGGGCAAGGCGCTCGGCGAGTCCTTCGCCGAGGCGCGGGCAGTCTACGAGGAAGTCGATAGCGCGCTCGGGCGCAACCTGTCGACCATCATGTTCGAGGGGCCCGACGACGTGCTGCGGCTGACCGAGAACGCCCAGCCCGCCCTCATGGCGGTGTCGATGGCGGTGATTCGCGTACTCGAGACGCATGGCGTGCGCGTCGGCGACGATGTGTCCTATGTCGCCGGCCATTCGCTCGGCGAGTATTCGGCCCTTTGTGCCGCCGGGACCTTTGCGCTCGCCGATACCGCCAGGCTCCTCGACATCCGCGGCCGCGCCATGCAGGCGGCGGTGCCGGTGGGCAAAGGGGCGATGGCCGCCATTCTCGGCCTTGATCTCGATGCGGTCCGGGCCCTTGCCGCCGAAGCGGCCGACGGCGCCGTGTGCGATGTCGCCAACGACAATGCGCCCGGCCAGGTCGTCGTGTCCGGCACCCGCGCCGCCGTCGAACGCGCCATCGAGATCGCCAAGGCCAGGGGCGCCAAGCGGGCCGTGCCGCTGCCGGTCAGCGCGCCCTTCCACTGCTCGCTCATGGCGCCGGCGGCCATCGGCATGGCCGAGGCGCTGACCGAGGTGACCATGCACGCCCCCGCCGTGCCGCTCGTCGCCAATGTGACGGCGCGTCCGGTGACCGATCCCGAACGCATCCGCCGCCACCTGATCGAGCAGGTCACCGGCATGGTCCGCTGGACCGAAAGCATCACCTGGCTGGCCGGCGAAGGCGGCGTCGATTCCTTCTTCGAGCTCGGCACCGGCAAGGTCCTGACCGGCCTCGCCAAGCGCATCGCGCCCGCCGCCGCGGCAAGGGCGCTCGGCTCGGCCGAGGACATAAAGGCCTGTCTCGCCGACTGGAACGGATGATGCCCGTTGCGGCATCGACACGTTGCGCTCGGCGGATTTCGCCGGTCGCGGGCGAGCTGGCCGGCCTGTTCGTAGATCGCCGCCGATACCGAAACCGAGCGAGGTTTTTTAAAAAATGCCCTTGGCGCGGCGCGCGAGACTTGCCAATACGGCGTTCGGGTTTCAGGACGGGCGATCAGCGCCGCCGGCCTTGACGCCAGCATGCAGGCGCTTGCCGGGCTTTGCCGCGCCCGCTGGAAAGCGTACAACAAAGCCGAGGGGAACTGACCCATGTTCGATCTGACCGGAAAACGTGCCCTCGTGACGGGTGCCAGCGGCGGCATCGGTTCCGAGATCGCCCGCGTGCTCAGCGAGGCCGGCGCTGCCGTCGCGCTCAGCGGCACGCGCGTCGACAAGCTCGAAGCAGTCGCCGCCGGCCTTGCGACCGAGGCCGCCATCCTGCCGTGCAATCTCGCCTCGCTGGCCGAGGTGGACAGGCTGGTGCCCGACGCCGAGGCGGCGCTCGGCGGCATCGACATTCTCGTCAACAATGCCGGCATGACGCGCGACGGGCTGTTCATGCGCATGAAGGACGAGGACTGGGACGACGTGCTCGCCGTCAACCTGACCGCCGCCTTCCACATCACGCGCGCCGTCCTCAGGGGCATGATGAAGCGGCGTTACGGCCGCATCGTCGGCATATCCTCGGTCGTCGGCGTCGCCGGCAATGGCGGGCAGGCCAATTACGCCGCCACCAAGGCCGGCCTGATCGGCATGAACAAGTCGCTCGCCCAGGAGGTCGCCTCGCGCAACATTACGGTCAATTCCGTGGCGCCCGGCTTTGTCAGTTCCGCTATGACCGATGAGATGTTCGAAAAACAGTCCGAAGCCATGCTGGCCAGGATTCCGGCCGGTCGGCTCGGCAAAGCCAGCGAGGTTGCGGCGGCCGTTCTGTTCCTCGCCAGCGAGGAAGCGGGCTACATAACCGGCCATACCCTCAACATCAATGGCGGCATGCTGATGCTCTAGGCTTTTGTGGGCTTGTATGGCGGCCGGGCCTGCCCATATGGTCAAGGCAGAAAAAGTATGATAATGCCGCCCGTCAAAGCGGAGCGGACTGGCGCCGAAACCGCCTAAAACCCGCAAAAAACGGCGGTTTGCACCAGTCAGTTGACGGCGATCAGCGCTGTGCGGCCCACCAACGACAACAATGGTTTGTAAGAAGGACTAGCAAGACATGAGCGACATCGAAGATCGCGTGCGCAAGATCGTGGTCGAACATTTGAACGTCGACGCCGACAAGGTTACCGACAAGGCCGGCTTCATCGACGATCTGGGCGCCGACTCGCTCGATCAGGTTGAGCTCGTGATGGCCTTCGAGGAGGAATTCGAGGTCGAAATTCCGGATGATGCGGCCGAGCAGATCCAGACCTTCGGCGATGCCGTTACCTTTCTCAAGAAGGCCAAGGGCGAGTAGCGGTTCCACCCGATGGAGTTGCGGCGCGTCGTTATCACGGGGCTCGGCCTCGTCAGCCCGCTCGGCTGCGGTGTCGAACCCAGCTGGCGGCGCCTGCTGTCGGGCCGGAGCATGGCGCGGCGCATCACCGAATTCAAGGTAGACGATCTGCCCTGCCAGATTGCCTGCCCGATTCCCTTGGGGCCCAAGGCCGAGGGCCTGTTCGATCCCGACGAATGGGTCGAGCCCAAGGACCAGCGCAAGGTCGATCCGTTCATCGTCTATGCCCTGGCCGCGACGGACCAGGCGATGGCCGATTCCGGCCTCGACCTGACGCGTGACGAGGACCAGGAGCGCGCCGGCGTGCTCATCGGTTCGGGCATTGGCGGTATCGGCGGCATCTACGAGGCGGCGCTGACGCTCGAGCAAAAAGGGCCGCGGCGCATTTCGCCTTTCTTCATCCCCGGGCGCCTCATCAACCTCGCCTCGGGGCAAGCCTCGATCCGCCACAAGCTCAAGGGACCGAATCATTCGGTCGTGACGGCCTGCTCGACCGGCACGCACGCCATTGGCGACGCCGCGCGGCTCATCGCCCTCGGCGATGCCGATGTCATGGTCGCCGGCGGCACGGAATCGCCGCTCGACCGGCTGTCGCTCGCCGGCTTCTGCGCCAGCCGCGCCCTGTCCACCGGCTTCAACGACCGCCCGGAACAAGCCTCGCGCCCCTGGGACAGAGACCGCGACGGCTTCGTCATGGGCGAGGGGGCCGGTATTGTCGTGCTCGAGGAGCTCGCGCATGCCAGGGCGCGCGGTGCCAATATCTACGGGGAGATCATCGGCTACGGCCTTTCCGGCGACGCCCATCACATCACTGCCCCGACCCCCGACGGCAACGGCGCCCAGCGCGCCATGAAGGCCGCCATCGCCCGGGCGGGGATCGATCCGTCCGAGATCGACTACATCAACGCCCATGGCACCTCGACCCTGCTTGGCGACGAGATCGAACTCGGCGCGGTGGCGCGCGTGCTCGGCGATGCCGCCTCCGGCGTGGTCATGTCCTCGACCAAGTCCTCAATCGGCCATCTGCTCGGCGCGGCGGGCGCGGTCGAAGCGATCTTCTGCCTGCTGGCCATGCGCGACGGCATCGCACCGGCAACGATCAATCTCGACAACCCGTCCGTCGAGACGCCGATCAATCTGGCCCCGAAGGTTCCGGTCGAGCGCGAGATCACCACCGCCCTGTCCAATTCCTTCGGCTTCGGCGGCACCAATGCCACCCTGATCATGCGCAAGCTCGGCTAGAGCTCCCGCGCCGCGGCAAGGCGTTCCGATGCCATCGCGACGCCGAGGGCCTTGAGGCGAGCGGGTGCACGCAAAACCTGTGTCCGCCAGGCGGAATCACTTGTTTTCGCCTGATTTGTCACAACAATGCCGGGGCCGTTCGAAGGATTTGTCATGTTCGGAAAGCCCAAAAGCCGCCGCACGCGCAATGCCGTTGTCGACATTCTCAACGGCTTCCTGTCGATTCTGGTGCTGGCCATCATCGTGCTGGTCGGCATCGTCGTCTGGGGCATCAGCCAGTTCTACGCCGAGGGCCAGTCCAGCCAGGACACGGTCTTTATCGTCGAGCGCGGCAACGGGTTGTCGACCGTGGCGCAGCGGCTCGAGGATGCGGGGCTGATCTCGAACCGCTGGATTTTCATCGGCGGGGCCATGGCCGAGAAAAAGGAGCGGGCGCTCAAGCACGGCGAGTACAAGCTGACGGCCGGCGCCTCGATGGCGGACATCCTGACCGAGCTGAGCGAAGGCACGCCGATCACCTATTCGGTGACCTTCCCCGAGGGCTATACCTCCTGGCAGATCGTCGAGCGGCTCAACGAGGCGCCGCTGCTCGAAGGCAATATCGAGACCTTGCCCGAAGAGGGCACGCTCCTGCCCGATACCTATGTCTATGAGCGCGGCGCCACGCGCCAGTCGGTCCTCGACCGCATGATCGCGGCACATGACGAGGCACTGGCCGAAATCTGGGCCGAGCGCGATCCAAACCTGCCCCTGGATACGCCCGAACAGCTGGTGATCCTCGCCTCCATCGTCGAGAAGGAAACCGGCGTCGACGGCGAACGTCCGCAGGTGGCCTCGGTCTTTGTCAACCGGCTGAAACGCAACATGCGGCTTCAGTCCGACCCGACCACGATCTACGGCATCACCAAGGGCGTCGGCACGCTCGGGCGCGGCCTGCGCAAATCTGAGCTCGAGGCCCGGACCGACTACAACACCTATCAGATCGACGGCTTGCCAGCCGGACCGATCGCCAATCCCGGTCTGGCCGCCCTCCAGGCGACGGCCAATCCGGACAAGACCGCGTATCTCTATTTCGTCGCCGCCGGCGCCACGCCGTCGGACGGCCACCTGTTCGCGACCAATTACGCCGACCACCGCAAGAACGTCGCCCAATGGCGCGCCGTCGAGCGCGAGGCGGCGGCCGAGGCGGCAAATGAGGCCGAACTGACCCGCGAGGCGCTGGAGCAACAGGAGGCCGAGGCGGCGGACGCGGGAAACTGACACCCGGCCGGGCAGGGGGCACGGCAAGCGAAATGACAAAAAAGACGGACGACGCGATGAAAGCCAGAACCAGTCCCCTGAGGTCGATGACGGGCTATGCCCGTGCCGGCGGTGGTGCCGAAGGCAGGGACTTCGAGATCGAACTCAAGTCGGTCAACGGTCGCGGGCTCGACCTGCGCCTCAGGCTGCCGCCGGGCCTGGAGGCGTTCGAGCCGGACATACGCCAGCGCCTGACCGCTCGCCTGACGCGCGGATCGGTGACCCTTTCCGCCGGCCTCCAGCACGAAGCCGGCAGCGGCGACGTCGTCATCAACCAGGCGGCGCTCGGCGCCGTGCTCGACGCGCTTGCGGCGTTGCAGGGCCGCATCGACGCCGACCGGCCGCGCCTTGACGGCATTCTGGCGCTCAAGGGCGTGCTCGAAACCCGGGAGACCCGGCTGTCGCCGCAGGCCGAGGAGGCGTTCCGCGCGGCCTTCCTCAGTGCGATCGATAGGGCGCTCGACGGATTGGTCGCGGCCCGCGAAGACGAGGGCGCCCGCATCCGCGCAGTTCTCGGCGACCGGCTCGACGAGATCGAGGACATGATGCGGCGCGCCGAGGCGCACCCGGCTCGCAATGCCGAGATCATCCGTGCCCGCCTCGCCGAACAGGTGGCCGAGCTGACCGCCGCCGGCAACGGGCTCAGCGAGGAGCGCCTGCATCAGGAAGCGATGCTATTGGCCACCAAGGCCGATATCCGCGAAGAACTCGACCGGCTGGCGGCGCATGTCGCGTCCGGGCGGCAAATGCTCGCCGAAGGCGGCCCGATCGGTCGCCGCCTCGATTTCCTGTCACAGGAATTCAACCGGGAGGCGAATACGCTCTGTTCGAAATCCAATGCCGTCGACCTGACGGCTATCGGCCTCGAGCTGAAAGCCGCGATCGACCAGTTGCGCGAGCAGGTGCAGAACATCGAGTGACGGGCGGCCGGGCGCAAGCCAGTCCGTCCGGGGCGCGCCGGCACAACAGGGGTGAGGGCAACATGCAGTTTCAGCGCCGCGGCGTCATGATGGTCATCGCGTCGCCTTCGGGCGCCGGCAAATCCTCGATTTCCCGGGCGCTGTTCGCCTCCGATCCCAATATCCGCCTGTCGGTCTCGGTGACGACGCGCGCCCGCCGCACCGACGAAAAGGACGGCGTGCATTACGTCTTCATCGACGTGCCGACCTTCGAGCGCATGCGTGACGCTGGCGAACTGCTCGAATCCGCCCATGTTCATGGCAATTTCTACGGCACGCCGCGCGCCAGGGTCGAACAGGAGCTGGCATCGGGCAACGACATCCTGTTCGACATCGATTATCAGGGCACCTTGCAGCTCTATGAGAACTGCCGCGACGACATGGTGACCGTCTTCATCCTGCCGCCGTCCATAGGCGAGTTGAAGTCCCGTCTCGAACGCCGGGCGCAGGATTCCTCGGGAACCATCGAAATGCGTCTCAGGAATGCCCGCAAGGAAATGGATCACTACTCGGAATACGACTTCGTCCTTATCAACGAGGACCTCGAACTCTCGGTGCAGCGCGTCCGCTCCATCCTCGCCGCCGCCCGTCTCAGCCGCGAGCGCCAGATCGACCTCGCCGGTTTCGTCGAGCGGCTGCAGTACGAGATCGACACCCTCTAGTCGCGAAATGCTGATCCGATGAAGTACAAAGTCACCATCGACGTGCCAAGTCTTGACGCGGGCGTCGCCTTCTATGCAGAGGTTTTCGGCCTCGCCGAAATCGCGCGCCCCTTTGCGGTCTTCGCGCTGCTCGCGTCGGGCGAGGTCAGGCTCGGGATCATGGAAAAACCCGAAGGCTCGCAGCCCGCGCCCGGCACCGAGGACCGGCGCCATTACGCGCGGCACTGGACGCCGGTGCATATGGATATCGAGGTTGACGACTTCGACGCGACGCTCGAGCGTCTCGCCGCCGCCGGGGGCGTCTGCGAACAACGGTTCGAAATGGATGGCTATCCGACGGCCTTCTGCGCCGATCCATGGGGCAACGGCTTCTGCCTGCTGCAAACGCGCGCGTGATGGCGAAACGGACCAGGGCGAACACCCATTCCGTCGCGGGTGCATCCGGAATTCCAGGCGCGGCGACGCCGTTCAGCGAAGATGCGGGCCTTGCTGGCACGCCTCGATGCGGCGCGCCATTTCCAGAAAGCTCGCGACCGGCAGCTCCTCCGCCCGTTCCGTTCCCTTGAGCCCGGCCGCTTCGATAAGCTCTTCGGCCGAAACCGGCAGGCCCTTGAGGCTTTGCCGGATCATCTTGCGGCGCTGGCCGAAAGCGGCGCGGGTCACCGCCTCGAGCGTTGCTACCGCGACCTCGGTCGCCCGCGGCTTTGGCACGAGATGGACGATGGCCGACGTCACGTTGGGCGGCGGCGTGAAGGCCGAGCGGGAAATGGCGAACAAGAGCCTTGCCGCGCTGCGCCAGCCGGCGAGCACGCCGAGCCTTCCATAGGTCTTTGAGCCCGGCGCCGCGCAGATGCGTTCGGCCACTTCCTTTTGGAACATCAGCGTCAGGCTTTCGTAAAACGGTGGCCAGGGCGCCGCCAGCCAGCCGGTCAAAAGAGGCGTCGCGATGTTGTAGGGCAGGTTGGCGACGATCTTGACCCGCCCTTGCGCCAGGGCGGCATAATCGGCGTCGAGCGCGTCGGCCGACAGCACGCCCAGCCGCCCGTCCGCCACCGCGGCGAGTTCGGCGAGAGCCGGCAGCGCCCGCTCGTCGCGCTCGATGGCGACGACCCTTTTGGCGCCGGCCGAAAGCAAAGCTCGCGTCAGGCCGCCGGGGCCGGGGCCGATCTCGATGACGGTTACGTCCGACAGATCGCCGGCGGCGCGGGCGATGCGCCCGGTCAGGTTGAGGTCGAACAGGAAATTCTGCCCCAGTTCCTTTTTGGCATTGAGCCCGTGCCGGGCGATGACCTCGCGCAACGGCGGCAGATCGTCCACCCTGCTCATGTCGTGGCGCGGCTCATCCGGTCGGCGAGGCGCAGGGCCGCCAGCATGGAGGCGTCCGAGGCCCTTCCGGTGCCGGCCAGCGCGAAGGCAGTGCCGTGATCGGGCGAGGTCCTGACGAACGGCAGGCCGAGCGTGACATTGACCCCGGCATCGAAGGCCAGCGTCTTGATCGGGATCAGCGCCTGGTCGTGATACATGGCGACGACGCAGTCGTATTGAACCCAATGCGCCGGAAAGAACAGCGTGTCGGCCGGCAACGGCCCGATGGCGTCGATCCCCGCAGCCCGAAGCGCCGCGACGGCCGGTCGGGTCACGGCTTCGTCTTCCGTGCCGATCTTGCCGTCTTCGCCGGCATGCGGATTAAGACCGGCCACGGCGATGCGCGGCGATGCGATGCCGAAGCGGCCGGCGAGGTCGCGGGCGACGATCTCGACCGTTTCGACGATCAGCTCCTGCGTGACCGCCCGCGGCACGTCCTTGAGCGGGATGTGGATGGTCGCCGGCACGGTCCGGTAGTTCTCGTGCGCCAGCATCATCACCGGGCGCGGCACCCTGCCGTTCGTCGCGGCCAGAGCGGCGAGGAATTCGGTGTGGCCGGGATGGGCGAAGCCGGCATCGTAGAGCACGGCCTTGGCCAACGGCGCCGTCACAATGGCGCGGCACCGCCCCTGCCGCACCGAGGCGACGGCGGCCTCGATGGCGGCAATGACGCTTTGTCCGTCCTTCGGGTCGGGCGTGCCGGGATGGTCGACGAGCGCCGGGCCGACCGGAACGACCGGCAGCGCCTCGCGGAAACGCGCCGGCGCCTCGGCCGGGCCGCATGCGGCGATGGCGAGATCGAGTCCCAGCCGCCGGGCCCGGGCGTCGAACAGGGAAGGATCGCCAAACACGGCGAAAGCGGGCAGGTCGAGCGCCTGCCGTCGGGCGAACAGCGTCAGGATGATGTCCGGCCCCACGCCCTGCGGTTCGCCCATGCTCACCGCGAGGGGCATCATGGATGCATCCGGCATGGGACTACCTGTAGATGATGGTCGCGCGGCTGCGCAGCAACTCGAGATGCTCGCCCGCCTTCTTCTCGTAGTCGGAGCCGCCCACTTCCTGCCTGAGCTCGTCCTTGACGAAGGTCGTATCGCGCGCCGAGGCTTTGGCGCACACCGCCAGCATCGATACGCCGCCATCGGCGACGCGCGGCTTGGTGATGCCGCCGACATTGAGCCCGGCCAGTTCCTCGGCCAGCGCCTCGGGAAGCTCGGTGGCGTGCCGGCGACCGAGGTCGAGCACGGCGACATCGATATAGGACAAGGACAGGTCGACGGCGCTGTCGCAGCCCTGGAAGGACTTGCGATACTGGTTGGCCTGCGCCGTGCGGGTCGACGCGGTGGTCTTGGAGCCCTGCGGCACGATGAAACGGACTTCCTTGAGGATGTAGTCGTAGCTCAGGGATTCCTTCATCTGCTCCTGCGCCTTTTGTTCCAGTTCGAGGTCGGAGACGGTGACGCGCGGCGCCACGACCCGCTGCGCCACGCCCTGCCAGGCGATATTGGCTTTCAGCCGGTCCTTGAGCGTTTGCGGATTGACGCCCCGGTCGACGAGAAACGCCTCCAGTTTGTCGGCGCTCAGGTTGGTATTGCGGGCGATGGTCAGGAAGGCGGCGTCGATTTCGGCGGTCGAAACGACGACGCCGACACGCTTGGCTTCCTCCAGCATCAGCGCCTCGTTGATCAGCTCGTCCATCGCCATCTGCAAGCGGTTGGAGTTCGACGTGCCGCGCCGCTCGAGCTGCATCAGACCCGCCCGCGCCGAAATCTGCAGGTCGGTGATTTCGGCGGCGTTGACGCTCACCTTGATCGCGGCTGCCTCGGCGCCGAGCGTGGTCACGACGAAAAGGGCGAGGGCAGCAGCCAATAGGCGTAACGTGCGCATCATTTCAACTTTCCGATAGCTTTGCGCCGTTCTGCCCGGCGAATGCGGCAGAATTTCAGACTCACTTCAATTCGAAGGGCATTCCCTCATAGCCGAGCCTGACACCGCCCGGTCCTTTCAGGAAGAAGCCTACCTTGTAGACGAAGGTCTGCGGATCGTAGATCAGCGGCCCGCTGGAAGTGATAGAGGCGCGCCCCTCGACATAGCCATCGTCATAGCCGATGCCGGCGCTGTAGCTGATCATCTTGCCAGCGGTGATGTCCCAGGCGAGGGCGGCATTGGCGCTCCAGTAGTCCGCCAGGGCGATGCTTAAGGATCCGCCGATGTCCTGCTGGATGCCGCTGAAACCGCGGGCCGGGTCCGGCGCCATGTAGGAATAGTCGAGGCCGACGCTCCAGTCCGAAGCGGTGTAGGTCGCATTTATCGAACCTGCCGCCACGATGCCCTGCTGGGTCGGATCGAGCCGCGCCTTGCCCGAAAGCGAGACCGGTCCCATACCGAGACGCAGTCCCGCGACGAGGTCGGAGGATGCCCGGTCGAGCCCGGCGCCGGTGCCAGCGTTGACCGCATCCGGCGTTGCCAGCGAATTGGCGCCGGCCAGTTGGAAGGTCTGGCCGAGAACGGCGTCGAGATAGCTGCCGTCGGCGAAATTGGCGAGATAATGCACGCCGACATTCGCCCTCAAGCCGGTATCCTGCCGGTCGGTGCCGGAGAACTTGTTGTAGGTGAACAGGTTGCTTTCGTCGAAAACGAAGCTCTGGGCGTTGTCGTTGGTAATGCCCGGCTCCGCCGGCCCGCCGCGGTAATAGGCCTGCGCCACCGGCTCGATCAGCTGGGTGTTTCCCCCGTCATAGGCCACGAACGGCACGCGCATGTCGATCGCGGCGATCGGGGTGGCCGAGAACAGCGTCGCCGCCGTCGGCTGCAGCGTGCTGGCGCCGTCATAGCTGGCGTAGTCGAGCCGCAGCCCCGCCATCGGCGTGACGACGGCCGGACCGAACAGGAACTGCCGGCTCCAGTCGACCTCGGCCGTAGCGTGGGTCTTGAAGCCCTTGGTGCCGAGACGGTAGGGAATGGCATTTGACGCCACATGGTCGGCATTGCGCGCGACCCCGACGAGATCGCCGCTCATCGTCACCGTCCCGTTCGTCCCCAGGTCGACGACATGATCGGCCGTGATTTTGGGCAACAGCGCCGCCTGCTGGTCCTGCGTCGCCTGTGAGACGTCGCCGAGCAGCCGGAATTCCTGCGCGCGTGCATCGAAATAGGTTTCGGCAGTCAGATACCGCGCATAGACCTCGTTCGTCGTCGGGTTCGGCGTCGAAATCAGGTAGTCGGTAAGGAATGCCGGATCGGTGAAGGTGGTATAGGACCAGCCGGCAGACCATTTTTCGATGGGGGTGAACGCGCCGCTTGTTTGCAGGGCGCCGCGCCAGGCTTCGTTGCCGAATCCAGGGGCGAACTTTGACGGATCTAGCTGGTAGATGCCATGGCCGGTCACGCTGTAGGCGCCGAAGCCGGCGATATCATGCAAAAAGCTGGCGCCCATCAGAAGACCCTGTTCGCTGACGAGCGCCGGCATGAACACCAGGGACTTTCCGGCATCGAGCGGCAGAGTGTAGGTTGTCGCGACCTTGTGGCCGATGGTCTCCGTATATGTGTAGGTCGGCGTGCTGAAACCGGTTTCGACACTGACGGTGAGGTCGGGCATCCGGAGCCAGGGCAGCCAGGCCACGGGCAGGCCGAGAATCTCGAGGATCGGCTGTTCGAGCTCGGTGTAGCCCTCCTTGGTATTCTGCACCATCTTGTGCGTGCGCACCCGCCAGCCGATCCTGCGGCCCTTGGCGTCGATGCAGGTGCCGCACGGCGCGTAGACGCCGTCGTCGATTTCGGTCGTTTCGCCGCGGACCTTGCGGGTCTCGCTGCCGGTGACCATGGCGCCGTCCGGCGTCACCATGACCATGGCGCTAAGAACAGCGTCCTTGAATTCGTCGGTGATCGTCGCCGTGTCGGCCGTGTATTCGATCCCGCCCGGATCGACGATATGGACATTGCCCTCGAGCAGCAGCTCGCGCGTCTTCTGGTTGAAGACCATGCGGTCGGCGGTGGCGAAATAGCCGATATAGCTCAGTCCGACATTGCCGGATGCCGTGATGATGCCGAGATCGGAATCGTAGTGAAGCTCGTCGGCCTCGACGCCGGCCTGCCCGGCATTGGTCGCCGGAATCTGATCGAAGAAATTCTCGGGCAGCAGCTGGGCGGCAAGGGCGGGTCCGGCCAGCGCGAGGGCGGCAAGACCAACAACCACACCGCAAATCCGCAGCGCGCCGGCAATGCCACTCCTGAAGCGTCGAGACGTCATGCTCGGCCGTCTTCCCTGTACAACAGCACCGTCAGGCCGATGACGACCGTGACGACGGCTGGTCCCCACGCCGCGATGTCTGGCGCCAGTACGCCGGCCGAACCTGCCTGTTCAGCCATTTCATTGACGACAAACATCACGAATCCCAAAACGATACCATAAATAACGGTACCGCCGTATGAACCGGTTCTTCGATAACCGGCCGTAAACGCAAACGCAATTAACAAAGTGCCAACGAGCATCAGCGGCAGCGCCGCCAGACGCGAAAAGCGGGTGGCCGCCGCGGCGAGCAGAGCCGGATCGGTCAGCCCGGTGCCGAGCGCCTCGCCGAGCTCGAAAACCGTCAGGTCGCTGGCCGAGGTGAGGCGCAGCCTGAGATCGGCGATGGTGGCGTCGGTCTCGAGGAAAAAGTGGTCGAGGACCTCGCCCTTGCCATTGGCCGTGATCAGCCTGGCCTTGGAAAATACCCACAGCCCGCTCCGCAATTCAGCCTGTTCGGCGACGATCCGCCTCAGGTCGAAATCGCGGCCCAAAAACACGGTCACATCGGCCAGCGACGTCGCACCGGCAAGGGCGCGCCCCGCCGTTACGACGAACCGGCCGCTGTCGGAGCGCTGTTCGAGCCAGATTTCGTTGCTGGCGCCGACGCTGGCGCCGGCGACCTGCGGCGCCGGTTCGATGAAGCGTGACAGCCGGGTGATTTCCGTGTCGGCGACGAGCGCGATGAGCGTGCCGGCGATGGCTATGGCGACGACCGGCCCGCGCAGGATCTGCCAGATCGACAGGCCCGAGGCGCTCATCACGACGAGCGCGCCGTGCCGTTTGAGATTGATCAGGGCGACGATGCCGCCGATCATGACGGTGACGGGCAGGGTACGGATGCTCCAGCGCGCCGAATTGGCGATGACCGACAGGACGGCGATTTCGGTTCCGCGCTCCTTCGCCAGTTCGGACAGTCGCCAGCTGTCGAGCGATTCTCCGAGGGCAATCAGGCAGAAGAAAACAAAGACCACGCCGGACATGGTGCCAACGATATTGAGCGCGATGAACCGGTCGATCCGCCTCATGCCGCGGCCCGTCCCGGTCCCGGCATAAGCCGGGCAATGGCGCCCCAGGCCATCATTCCGGCGCCGATCAGCGTCAGGAACAGCACTCCGGACAGGCCATTTAGGTCGAACAGCAACACCTGATCGGAAATGACCCTGTCGAACAGGGCGAGAACGACGATGGTGATCTCGTGCGGCACGCCCGGGCCGCGCCTTGTGCCCCGAGGCGATCCGGCCAGCGCGATCGCGACCAGGCACATGGCGAACATAAGGGGCATCTCCATCCAGCGTCCCTGTACGTTCCAGCGCTCATAGGGGGCGAGCGGTCTTTGCGCGGCGATCGCCATGAATTCCGGCGTCGTCGTTTCGTCAACCAGGCTGCGATGCGGCGCGTCCTGCGCGATCGACTCGAGGCCGAGCTGATAATTGGCGAAGGCGATTTCGGTGAACGACCTGTCGGGTGCCTGGTACTGGATGCGACCGTCCTCGAGGGAGAGGTAAAGCCCCTGGTCGTCGGAATTGATTTTGGCGCGGCGCGCCTCGTAGGTGCGGCGCGTCTCGGGGTCGCGCGAGTCGTCGGCGAAGAAATCGGTGATGGTGCCGTCGCCGAGCCGCCCGCCGATCTTGACGATGAAGCCGGGCGTCACCTCGCGGAACTGATGCGGCTCGAGCGCTCGCCCGACGAGATCGGCGGCGATCTGCTCAGCCCATTCGCCATTGAGCCGGTACGACAGCGGTTCGAGCCAGTGCGCCAAAAGGCTTACGGCCAGCGCCGACACCGTCGCGGTGAACAAGATCGATTGCCACAGCGCGCCGATGCGCCGCGTCGCGTGGATGGTGTGCAGCTCGCGCGATGTCTGCATGGCCTCGAGCGTGCGCACGATGCCGATGCCGATGCAGATGTGCAGCATGGCCCGCGTCAGCGGCGCGCTCGTCAGAAGCGACTGGCCGAACAGGGTGAAGAGCGACTGCCCCTTGGCGGTGACGAGATCGAACAGCCGCAGCATCTGGGTGGTCCATACGAGAAACACCACCGCCCCGAACAGGAACAGGCCCTGGGCGAAATATTGCCGGCTGAGATAGACTGACAATCGGCCCATGCCGTTTCCGTTTCCGCTCTTGCCCCGGCAAGCCTCACCAGCTTTGGCTCCCGTGGTCAACTGCGCAGCGATATGCCCGATTGCCTCTGCGGGCATTGACCGCGCCGGCATACGCGCTATTGCTGTGGCAAACATAAAAGGCTTTCCGATGTCCCAAGAACTCTTGCTCACGACGGCGGAGCTCGCCGCCGCGCCCGAAGGCGTCACGATCCTGTTCTGCGGTCCCGAGCTTGCCCTCGGGCAAACCGCCACCGCGCACTGGTCGAGGACCGGGCAGGCGCTCGACCGGCTGGCCGCCGCCATCCGCTTCGCCGGCAAGCCGGGCCAATTGCTCGAACTGATCGCGCCGGCCGGTCTTGATGTCGACCGGCTATGGATTTCCGGCGCGCCGGCCGGCAGCGATGGCGCGGCGCCCCCGCTCGCGGCGCGGCGCGAACAGGGCGGTGCCCTGATGGCCCGCATCATGGCAAGCCGCACCGAAAAAGTCGTGATCGTCTGCGATGGCGCCGACCATACGCCGGAGGCCGTCGCCGAACTCGCCGCTGGGCTCAAGCTCAAGCACTACCGGTTCGATCGTTACAAGACGCGCCGCAAGCCCGAGGACGACGCCGCCGAACCCGACACGCTCGCAATCACTCTGGTCGTCGCGGATCCCAAGGCTACCGACAAGGCGATGAAGCGCGCCCTGGCGGTCGCCGAGGGCGTGGTCTTCGCCCGCGATCTCGTCAACACGCCGCCTAACATTCTCGGACCCGAGGAACTGGCCGATGCCGCAACAGACCTTGCGGGACTTGGCGTCGATGTCGACATCCTCGACCATGCCCGGATGGAAAAGCTCGGCATGGGGGCGTTGCTCGCCGTTGCGCGCGGCTCGGCCCGGCCGGCCCGGATGGCGGTCCTGTCCTGGAATGGCGGCAAGACGGGCGAGGCGCCGCTGGCGTTGGTCGGCAAGGGCGTCGTCTTCGACACCGGCGGCATCTCCATCAAGCCCGCCGCGTCGATGGAGGACATGAAGGGCGACATGGGCGGCGCGGCCGCCGTGCTCGGCACCATCAAGGCGCTGGCCCTCAGGAAGGCCAAGGCCAATGTCGTCGGCATTTGCGGCTTCGTCGAAAACATGCCGGACGGCAATGCCTACCGGCCCGGCGACATCGTCACCTCCATGTCAGGTCAGACCATCGAAATCGTCAACACCGACGCCGAGGGCCGGCTCGTGCTCGCCGACGCGCTTTGGTACGCTCAGGACCGCTTCAAACCGAGCGCGGTGATCGACCTCGCCACCCTGACCGGCGCCATTCTCGTGGCGCTCGGGCAGGACCATGCCGGCCTGTTCTCCAATGACGATGCACTGGCGGGGCGACTTGCCGAGGCCGGCGCGGCGTCCGGTGACAAGCTCTGGCGCCTGCCGATGGGGCCAGCCTATGACAAGCTCATCGAGTCCCGCTTCGCCGACATGAAGAACTCGGGCGGCCGCTTTGGCGGTTCGATCAGCGCGGCACAATTCCTCAAGCGTTTCATCACCGACACGCCCTGGGCCCATCTCGACATCGCCGGCACCGCCTTCGGCAGCCCGGCGGGCGAAATCAACTCGTCCTGGGGCACCGGCTTCGGCGTTGCCCTGCTCGATCGTCTGGTCCGCGACCATTACGAGGGCTAGTGTCGAACGGGCATGAACAGCGTCCGTCACGGCGACCAGCGTCGTGGCGGACGCGGGTCGGCGCGTGAGGCAAGAGATGACCGAGATATTATTCTACCACCTCGAACGCCATCCGCTCGAACGGGTCCTGCCGGTCCTCATCGAGAAGAGCCTCGGCCGTGGCTGGCGCGTGGTGGTCGAGACGGGCAGTACCGAACGCCTGCAAAGGCTCGACGAGACGCTGTGGACCTATCGCGACGACTCGTTTCTGCCGCACGGGGTGGCGGGAGGCCCGGGCGAGGCGGACCAGCCGGTGCTGCTGACCACCGAACCCGGCAATGCCAATCGGGCCGACATCCGTTTTTACGTCGACCGCGCCGTGCCTGAATCCGTCGATGGCTATCAACGCATCGTCTTTTTGTTCGACGGCCACGATCCCGACGCCATCGCCGAGGCGCGCGCCGCCTGGAAGGCGCTGCGCGACGGAAACGACCTCACCTATTGGCAGCAGGACGCCAACGGACGCTGGGAGAAAAAGGCAGGGGCCTGAAAGCGCTAGCCCTGCGGCGCATCTTCCTCGTCGCTCATCAGCATGTCCTCGGCGATCATGCCGAAATACATATCGACCAGTTCGTAGCAGATCGACACTTCCTCGGTTTCCGGATCGTAGAAGGCGTTGGGCTCGCCGCATTGCGTGGCGCGGATGGTGATCGGGCGCGGCAGGGCGAAGCTCGCGGAAATGTCGGTCGCCGCCAGTTCGAGAACGCCTGACGCCTTGAGCGCCTCCTCGGCCCAGCCATAGACTTCGCCACCATCCTCATAGACCACGGAAATCGGCTGGTCCGTCCCCAGATAGGGTTGCAGAAGGGCGGAAATGCTCGCTTCGACCTGGGCGAAATCGAAGCCGCAGCTTTCCTGCCGGTCCGGATCCATTTCCATGTAGTTGGCGGCGTCGGCGAAGCCGTCGGGATCGCTGCCCACGAGCAGGCAGGTGATGCCGTAGGCGCGCTGCAGGTCGAGGCTGTGCTCGTCGTAGAAGTCGGAGACCTCGAATTCCTCGACCTGGGAATCCGCCAGTTCCCAGCCGTAGATCGCGTCGGTCAGCGCCTGATCGGCCTCCGGGCTCTGCTGGGCGAGCAGGGAATAGGTGGCGATGTTGTCGACCGCGTCCTCTTCCTTGCCGAGCACCGGGATGCCGAACTGATGGATCAGCATATGTCCGAGCTCGTGATAGAGCACGAACCAGGTGTTGTTGACGGCGAATTCGTCGGCCGAGAGCGTCTGCTCTTCCGTCAGTTGCTGCGCCTGCGCTCCGGTCAGCGCGGCGGCCAGGCCCGCCAGGGCAACGATGATAGACAGTCTCCGCATGAAGCTTTCTCCAAAAGGGAGGCTGGAGAATGCCGGATTTTTGCAGTAGCGCAAGCTGATATTGCATTGGAACAAGTCGAGACTGGCCCCGCTGCTCGTTCAGTCGGACTCCTCCGACCGCATGTCGGCGACCAGCATGTCGAAATAGTCGCCGATAAGCTCGTAGCAGACCAGAACTTCCCTGGTCTCCGAATCGTAAAAGGCATTGGCTTCGTCGCACAGGGTGGCGCGTATGGTGATCGGCGCCGGCAGGGCAAAGCTGGAGCCGATGTCTTCGGCCGTCTTTTCAAGTATTTTCGAGCGCTTGAGGATGCGTTCGGCCCAGCCGAAATCGGCGCCGCCGTCCTCGTAGACCACCTCGATCGGCGCGCCCTCGCCGATATAGGGGCTTAGCAGGGCGACAAGGCTCGTCTCCACCTGGGCATAGTCGTCGGCGCAGCTGCGCTGGCGGCCGGTATCCATCTCCATGTGGTCGGCGGCGTCGCGGAACTTCTTGCGGTCGTTGCCGACCATGAGGCAGGTGATGGCGAAGGCGCGCTGTAGGTCGAGGCTGTGCTCGTCGTAGAAGTCGGACATGTAAAAGGAATCGTAGCGCGCGTCCGACAACATCCAGCCATGGCTCGCATCGATCAGCGCCTGATCTGACGTGTCGCTGCCGAGCGCCAGCAGGGCAAAGGTGGCGATATTGTCGACCGCATCTTCCTCGCGGCCGAGAACCGGCAGGCCGAGCTGGTCGACAAGCATGTGCCCGAGCTCGTGATAGAGCACGAACCAGGTATTGTTGACGGCGAATTCGTCGGCGGCGTGCACCTGTTCGCGCGTCAGGTCCTGCGCGATCGCATCCATGGGGCCGGCGGCAAGGCCCGCCACAAGCGCGATCAGTCCCGCCAGTTGGTTCCGCATCGGCATCGCCTTTCTGCGCTAATCAGAATGCCAGCTTTGCCTTGGCGCGCAAGTCCCTTCACGCGCATGTTTCGGCATCTGGCGCCCGGCGCAAAACGCAGGCAAACTTGAAAAAATCGATCAGGAAAGGGATGGGCTTGCCCTACGAGCTTTTGAAGACCCTGCATATCGCATCCGTTCTGGTCTGGTTCGGCGGCGTGCTGATGAACGGCGTGGTGCTTGGCGTGCTGGCGTCGACGGCGGATGCATTGGCGCTGCCGGCCGTGCGGCGGCTGCGCCGGTGGGACCTTTTTGTGTCCAATTCGGCGCAAGCGCTGGCCTGGGTTTTCGGCATCTGGCTGATCGTTAGTGGTGGCTGGTATTTCAGCGTCGGCATCCCGGACGGCTGGCTGCTCGCCAAGCTGGTCTTGGTATCCGTCCTGTCGAGCCTTCACGGCAGCCAGACGGCGGTGTTGCGCAAGCGCGCCAGGGGGCTTGCGGCCGAGCGCCGCCTGTTCCTGACGGCGCATTCGGCCTGGCTGGTGCTCGCCTGCGCCATCGCCATTCCATTGCTGGTGGTGTTCAAGCCGTTCTAGCAGACGCTAGCCCATGTAATTGCACAGATCCGCATCGAAGCCTGGCTCGCCATCGTACCAGATGCGGACATTGCACGGCTCATAATCGAAGGGCGCGATCGGGCCAGCGCAGAACGGCGCTTCCTCGGTCAGCACCTCCACATACCATTGATGCCCGATATAGGTATCGAACACGACTTCCTCTTCCGGCTGCAACAGGCCGTAATCGGCAAGAAACCCGTCGAAATCGGCCCAATAGAGCTGAACTGCGTACTGGGTCGAATTGTAAAAGCCGATCCTGGTCTGATCCTCGCTTTGCGGCGAGGGAAACGTCGAGAGCTCGCACTCGTCGGCAAAGGCTGCCGGCGCGGCGAGGGCGATAGCGGCCAAGGCAAACAGCCCGAAGGCACTGGGTTTTTTCATGAAATGGTTCTCGAAAGCGGGTATCGTGTGGGACGATGAGAGTGCCGGGAATTTGCGGAGCGGTACAGCCGATTTTTTACATGCGCGTCATGCCCTCTGTCCCGGCTCCCATCCGGGCGGTGCCATCTCGAAACCTTCGAACCGGAAGCCCGGAGCCACCGTGCAGCCGACGAGGGTCCAGGCACCGAGCGGCGCGGCGGACTGCCAATGCCCTTTGGGCACGACGATCTGCGGCCGCTCGCCGCCGGTGACGTCGTTGCCGAGCACCAGCATCTCGCGCCACGTCCCGTCGGGCGACAGGCTGAGTTGCAGCGGCCCGCCGGCATAAAAATGCCAGATCTCGGTGGCATCGACGCGATGCCAGTGCGAGCGGTCGCCCTTTTCCAGCAGATAATAGATCGCCGTCGACACGGCCCGTCTGTCGACCGCGTCGGCATCGCGGAAGGTTTGCCTGAACCAGCCGCCCTCCGGATGGCGCTGCATGTCGAGCCGCGCAATCAGGTCCCTGGCATCCATCATTGGTCTCCATCCACCAGTTGCGCCGCCTCGGCATCTTCCAGCTCGGCACTCCTTGCGAGCCAGGCTTCCTCCAGCTCGGCAATGCCCGCCTCGAAGCGCGCCTTGTCCTTGCCCAGGCTTATCGCCTCGTCGGGCGCGCCTTCATAGAGCCTGGGGTCGGCCAGCCGGTTCTCGAGCTTGGCGAGTTCGGTTCGCAGGCGTGCCGTCTTGTCCTCGATCAGCTTGATCTGCTTGCGGAGCGGCGCCAAGCGGGCGCGACGCTCGGCCGCCTCCTGCCTTTGCGACCGGCGGTCGAAGGTCGAGCCGGCGGTCTGCTTCTGGACGCCGCCCGAACTCTGCGTGCCGGCGAGCAGAATCCTTTCGTAGTCGGCCATGTCGCCGTCGAACACCCGTATCGTGCCGTTCTCGGCGATCCAGATCTGGTCGACCGTCGCCTCGATCAGGTGGCGGTCGTGGCTGATGATCAGGACGGCGCCCCGGTAGTCGTTGAGTGCCATGGTGAGCGCGTCGCGGCTGTCGATATCGAGATGGTTGGTCGGTTCGTCGAGGATCATCATCGACGGACCGGTGAAGGTGATCAGACCCATCAGAAGGCGCGCCTTCTCGCCGCCCGAAAGGTTCTCGGCCGGCGTGTCCATCTTCTGGGTCGACAGGCCGATCTGGGCGACGCGCGCCCGCCGCTGCGCCTCGGTCGATTCCCACATCAGCGCGTCGACATGTTCGAGGGCGCTCTTTTTCGGCTTGAGGAGGTCGAGCTGGTGCTGGGCGAAATAGGCGGTCTCGAAGCCGCGCCCGCGTCTGATCTTGCCGTCCATCGGCTTCAATTCGCCGGCGATGAGCTTGGCGAAGGTCGACTTGCCGTTGCCGTTGACCCCGACCAGGGCGATGCGGTCGTCCGGCTCGATCCTCAAATTGAGCTTTCTGAGCACCGGCACGTCGGTATAGCCGACCGCGACGTTCTCGAAATCGAGCATGGGCGAGGCCATGGCCCGTTTCGGATTGGGAAAGGAAAAGGGCAGGGTGCCTTCCTCGAGCAGCGCCTCGGGCGGCCGCATCTTCTCGATCATCTTGATGCGCGCCTGCGCCTGCTTGGCCTTGGACGCCTTGTAGCGAAAGCGGTCGACGAAGGACTGCATGTGGGCGACGCGTTCCAGCGTCCGCTCGCGCGTCTTGCCCGCCAGTTCCATCTGCATGCGGCGCGTCGTTTCGAACGTGTCGTAATTGCCGCGATAAAAGGTCAGCTTGCCACGGTCGAGATGCACGATCGAGGTCGCCGCCTTGTTGAGAAGATTGCGATCATGGCTGATCATTATGACCGTGTACGGGTAGCTGGCGAGATAATTCTCGAGCCACAAAGTGCCCTCGAGGTCGAGATAGTTCGTCGGCTCGTCGAGGAGCAGCAGGTCCGGCCGCGAGAACAGAACGCCGGCAAGCGACACGCGCATGCGCCATCCGCCCGAGAGTTCCGAACACGACCCTTTCTGGCGCTCGTGGGCGAAACCGAGCCCGCGAAGAATGCTCGAGGCCCGCGCTTCGGCCGAATGGGCGTCGATATCGACGAGCCGAGCATGGATTTCGGCGATGCGGTGGCCGTCCTCGATGTCTTCGGCTTCGCGCATGAGCGCGGCGCGCTCGGTATCGGCCTTCATGACCATGTCGAGCACGCTGTCGCGGGTCGCCGGAGCTTCCTGCGCCACGGTGCCGATCCGCGCCCTGGGATGAACCTCGATGTCGCCATCATCGGGCAGCATCTCGTGCATGATCAGCCGGAACAGCGTCGTCTTGCCCGAGCCGTTGCGGCCGACGAACCCGGTCTTCGAGCCGGCCGGCACCACCACGCTCGCCTTGTCCAGCAGAACGCGGTTGTCGATCTTGTAGACGAGATCGGAAATGGTGAGCATTTTGCGGACCGGCAAAAGGGGCGGGAATGGCGTTTTGGTGTTCGCCATCGGTGAACAATGTGTCGGGCGCGCACCGCCGCGCCCGGCCCTGCCAATAGCGCACTCGGCCCATTCTGTTCAACCGGGTGCGCGCCCGGCCCCGGATTTTCGGAGCGTCACTCGACTGTGCGCCGGTATCCCCGCTGAAACCGGCGAAGAAGTGTGTGACCACAACACGGGAATGTGCCTTCTTGTCAATAGCTTGGCGTGCTCCAAATAGATCGTCGATTTACGATGGTCACCAAAGGAGACACAACATGACCAAGCCAAGGATCGGCATTATCGTCGGAAGCGTGCGCGAGGGCCGGTTCGCCGACGCCGCGCTCACCTGGTTCGAGCCCATCGCGAGGGCCCGCACCGACCTCGAGTTCGAAGTGCTCGATCTCAAGGACTACAAGCTGCCGATGTTCGATGAGGCGGCGCCTCCCGGCATGGGCCAGCCGGCCGCGAACGCCGAAGGCCAGCGCTGGCGCAACAAGCTCGCCGAGATGGACGGCTATGTCTTTGTCACCGCCGAATACAATCGCGCGCCGACCGGTGTCCTGAAAAACGCCATCGACTGGGCCTATTACGAGTGGAACCGCAAGGCCGCCGGCTTCGTCGGCTATGGCAGTGCCGGTGGCACCCGCGCCATCGAGCAACTGCGGAACATCGCGGCCGAACTGCAGATGGCCACAGTCCGTCGCGCCGTACAGATCGACATCATGCCGATGTGGATGGAAGGCAAGAAGATCGAAGACTTCCCCCGTCACGAAAAGGACGCCGGCAAAATGCTCGACCAGCTCGCCTGGTGGACGTTGGCGCTGAAATCGGCGCGCGACGCCGAGCACAAGGCCGCGGCCTGATCCATGCGCTTTGGCGGTTCGGGGCGCCACTGCGCGCCCCGGCTGAGGCCATTTGTCCGGGTTCCGAAGCTGGCGCGACTTGCCCCCGTCATCCATCACGGCTAAAAGCGCGCCAGTTTCAACCCATCCGACAACCCCGGACAGAACAATGGCCCTCGAGCGCACCTTTTCGATCATCAAACCCGACGCCACCCGCCGCAACCTCACCGGCAAGATCATCGCCAAGTTCGAGGAGAACGGCCTGCGCGTCGTCGCGTCAAAGCGCATCCACATGACCAAGGCCATGGCCGAGGGCTTTTATGCCGTCCACAAGGGCAAGCCCTTTTTCGACGAACTGGTCGAGTTCATGACTTCCGGCCCGGTCGTCGTGCAGGTTCTCGAGGGCGAGAACGCCATTCTGAAGAATCGCGAGATCATGGGCGCCACCAATCCGGCAAAGGCCGATCCCGGAACGATCCGCAAGGAATTCGCCGTGTCCTTCACCGAGAACTCGGTGCATGGTTCCGACGCGCCGGAGACAGCGGCGCAGGAGATCGGGTACTTTTTTGCGGATGTTGAAATCGTCGGTTGATAGCGTCATGCTGTCGCGGCGCGGCAGGTGCCAAAGCTGATAAAAGAGCACGCGGCGCCATGCCGCCCTGTGCATTCGGGAGAAGCATCAGATGAGCCAAAGAAATCTCTACATCATCATCGCCGTGATCGTGGTTGTCGTTCTTGGCGGCGGTTATTACTGGTACCAGCAATCCAGCCAGCCGGCTGCCACCGTGACGACTGAAGCGCCGGCGAGCGCTGCCCCGGCTGCCGACGCTGCCGCACCAGCCGCGGACGCCGCAGCCGAAACCAGTTCCGACTGATCGTCCGCCAGAGCGTTTTCGAAAACGACAAGGCCGCTTTCGGGCGGCCTTTCAGTTTTAGGGGCGCGCGCGCCGGTGACAAGCAACCGCCAGACCCGCGCCAGCGAGCCGCCGATCTCTTGTGGAGAATACCGATGAGCCAGCGCGCTCTTTACGCCGTGATCGCCATCCTCGTGGTCGCCGTCGCCGTTCTCAGTTTCGCCTGGTATCAGGAATCGAGCCGGCCAGCGGCCATCACCGTCGAACTCCCGAACGGGAGCATTTCGATCGGCGAAGACGGGGTTTCTGTCAAAACCGACTAGTTTTTGCCTGATCCGTACCGTCGTGAGAGCCTTCCCGCGCCAGCTAAACCAGGAGCAAAACATGCCTTACGTCAATGTCCGCATCACCGAAGGAAACGTCACCGCCGAGCAAAAGCGCGAGGTCATCGCCGGCATTACCGATCTCCTCGTCCGCGTCCTCGACAAAAGCCCAGACTCGACCTTCGTGGTCATCGATGAAGTGCCGACCGACAACTGGGGCTTCAAGGGCACGTCGGTTTCCGAGTTGCGCCAGCGCTAGGTCATGTCACGTTTTGATGGACCTAAAACACATGACCTAAGCCATTGAGTGGTCGCATGGTCGAACCGGAAAAGTGGTGTCCAGTTTTCGAGGAACAGGCTCTGGCCGGCGCTCGGGCCGCGCGGCGCCCGCCTTTCAGCATGTGGCGGCCATAGCTGGGATGAGCGCCGCCGATTTTTCGACCCTTGCCGGTGAGAACCCGCATGCCGGCGGCGGGGGCGATGACGGAGCAACGGAGGCGAGGGAACGGCATTCCTTCTTGTGAAAAGGCTCACCGCACGCCTTCCGGCTGACATCACAATGTCTTCCCGCTATGCTCCACTTTTGGCTCCGAGCTCCGACACGCCATGAACAAACCCGTCCAGCGCATTGCCCGTTCAGCCTGCCCGCACGACTGCCCCTCGGCCTGCGCCCTCGACGTCGAAATCCTCGACGACCGCACGATCGGGCGGGTGCGCGGCGCCCGGGACGATCCCTATACCGCTGGCGTCATCTGCGAAAAAGTCGCCCGTTATGCCGAGCGCGTCCATCATCCCGACCGGCTGCTCTATCCGCTGAAACGCGCCGGCGGCAAGGGCGAAGGCAGGTGGCAACGCCTTTCCTGGGACGCGGCTCTCGACGAGATCGCCACGCGCTTCCGCGCCATCGAAATCGAACACGGGCCCGAGGCGATCTGGCCCTACAATTACGCCGGCACGATGGGCCATGTGCAGCGCGACAGCCTCGATCGCCTGCGCAACGCGCGCTTCTATTCGCGCCAGTTCGGCACCATCTGCATCATGTCGTCCTGGCCCGGCTACATCGCCGGCACCGGCCTGCTCGCCGGCGTCGATCCGGTCGAGATGGCCCATTCGGACGCCGTGATCGTCTGGGGGACCAATGCGGTGCATACCCAGGTCAACGTCATGACCCATGCCATGCGCGCCAAGAAGCGCGGCGCCCCGCTCGTCGTCATCGACATCTATGAAAACGCCACGATGCAGCAGGCCGATCTCGGCCTCGTCCTCAGGCCCGGCAGCGACGGGGCGCTCGCCTGCGCCACAATGCATGTGCTGCTGCGCGACGGTTTGGCCGATCGGGAATTTCTCGAGGATTTCACCGATTTCGACGCGGAAATCGAAGCGCATCTGATGGGCTGGACGCCGGAGCGCGCCGCCGCGATCACCGGGCTGGGCACCGAAAGGATCGAAGCCTTCGCCCGGCTCGTCGGCACGCACAAGGCGAGCTATTTCCGCCTCGGCTATGGCTTCGCCCGCCAGCGCAATGGCGTCACCAACATGCACGCGGCCCTTTCCGTACCGGCCGTGACCGGCGCCTGGCGCCATCGCGGCGGCGGCGCGTTCCTGTCCAATTCCGGCACCTGGGGTCTCGACAAGTCGCTGATCGAGGGTGCCGAAGACGCATCGGTCCGCCGCCTCGACATGTCCGAGATCGGCCCGATCCTTTGCGGCGACGACAAGGCGCTAAAGCACGGCGGTCCGGTCAGGGCGCTGCTCGTCCAGAACACCAATCCGGTCAATGTCGCGCCCGAACAGCAAAAGGTGCGCAAGGGCTTCATGCGAGAAGACCTGTTCACCGTGGTCCATGAGCAGTTCATGACCGAAACGGCGGAACTGGCCGATATCGTCCTGCCGGCGACCATGTTCCTCGAGCATTCCGACTTCTATACCCGCGGCGGCCACAACCGGATCGTCCTCGGCCCCAAGCTGATCGAGGCGCCGGGCGAAGCCCGGCCGAACCTTTTCGTCATCAACGCGCTTTTGCAGCGTCTGGACTCGGCGCCGCAACCGGCCGACGGGCTGTCCGACCGCCAGATCATGGCCGAAACCTTTGCGCGCTCCGGCTTCGGCGACATCGCCGAAATCGAGAGGCGCGGCTTTGTCGACCGCGCCCGCCCCGATGATGCGGCCCATTTCCGCAACGGCTTCGCCTGGCCGGACGGGCGCTACCGTTTCCGGCCCGACTGGCCCGCCGTCGCCGCACTCAAGGGCTACGATTTCGTCGGCGATCCCGCGGTATTGCCCAGGCTGGTCGATTTCTGGGACAGCAACGAAAAGCCCGACGCCAAGCACCCCTTCAAGCTCGCGACCAGCCCGGCCCGCAGCTTTCTCAACTCGAGCTTTGCCGAAACGCCGGGGAGCCAAAAGCGCGAAGGCGCCCCCAGCCTGATGATCCATCCGGACGATGCCGCGAACCTCGGGGTCGGGGAGGGCGACGCGGTCCGCATCGGCAATTATCGCGGCGAAGTCGAATTGACGGCGCGCCTGTTCGGCGGCGTGCTGCCCGGAATCGTCATTGCCGAAGGCCTGTTTCCCAACAAGGCGCATCGAGGCGGCGGCGGCATCAACGCCCTGACCTCATCGGCTCCGGTCATGCCCTTCGGCGGCGCCGCCTTCCACGACGTCGCGGTGTGGATCGAGAAAGTGGCGGGCTGAGGCGCGTCAGGCATAGGCCTTGAAAAAGAAGATCACCGTCAGAAAGACGCCGAGCAGGATGATGCCGATGCGCAATACCGCGACCGGGATCAGGTGGGCCAGCCGCGCCGCCACATAGCCGCCGATCAGCGTGCCGGCAAAGGCCGCGCCGCCCTGGAACCAGGCGATGGTGTCGCCAAGGCCGAAACGGACGATGGCGACGAGCGCCACCAAGGACGAGACGCACAGCTTCAGCCCGTTCATGGCGCTGAGGTCGCTCAGCCCGTTGAGGGCGAACACGGCGAGCAGCAGGATGCCGAGCCCGGCGTTGAAAAAGCCGCCATAGACGCACACGGCGAACAGCAGCGCGGCCGCAAGCACGAGGCCGAGCCGGCCGAAGCCGCCGGCATGCGTCCTCAGCATGGCGTTGAGCCGTCCACCGAAGACGAACAGCAGCACCGCGATCAGCATCAGCCAGGGAACGACCCGCTCGAATTGGGCGTCGGACTGGGTCAGCAGCAGTTCGGCGCCGAGCCAGCCGCCGAGCACGGCCATCAGCGCATAGCCGATCAACCGGCTGCGATGGCGGCTGATGGCCGGCCAGAAGGCGATGGCGCCGCTGATATAGCCGGGCAGGGAGGCAAAGGTATTGGTGGCGTTGGCGGCGACCGGCGGCACCCCGGCCAGCAAGAGAGCTGGAAAGGTAACAAACGAGCCGCCTCCAGCGAGCGAATTCATCGCGCCACCGATCACGCCCGCAACGAAAAGCATAAGGATTTCCATCGCCTGGTCCCCAATTGCGGGCGGAACATCATGGCTTTGCGCAATCCGGTCCAATTCTTTTTGGCAATCGAAATCACGCCCGGCGCTGATGGCACGTCTTGACGAAACCTGGTGCCGCGCCTATGTGCAGCGCCGGGCCGGGATACGCCTGCCGTCCGCCGGAAGGTTTCCGTTGGTGAAGTATCCTTGAAGCGATCACAGCATGTACGCTCATCCGGATGGAGGCGCGGCATGGCAATGCGGACCCCGTGCATCTGTCGCCTTGAACCCGTTTGAGGTCATTATGCCCTATTCGCTCTCTGCCCTAAGCCCCGAAATCCTCAAGGTCGAGGCGCGCGTCCTGCGCGAGGAATGCGCCAGCTCCGGCGAAACGATTTCCCATTCCGAAGCCCTCGAACGCACCGCGAAAGCACATGGCTATCGCGACTGGAACACCGCCGTTGCGGCCTTGCCGGTGCCGATGACCTGTCCCGTCGCCCTCGGCGACAGGGTTTCCGGCACCTATCTCAAGCAGCGCTTCGCCGGCCGCGTCATCGCCACCGCGATCCTTGCGGGAGAACAGCTCTACAAGGTGACGATCAAGTTCGACGAACCGGTCGACGTCGTGACTTTCGACAGCTTCTCGGCCTTCCGCCAGCGGGTGACGGCGACCGTCGACGCCTATGGCGTGTCGCCGGCCCACACCAGCGACGGCGAACCGCATATGCGGCTCGACCCGAAGCGGGCGGACAAGCGCAAGGACAGGCGCTAGCCGGCCAGCTTGCCTAGTTCCTCGACGAGGAGGTCGAAAACCAGCCGCACCCTGCGGCTGGTATGGACCTCGCGATGCGTGGTCAGCCAGATCGGGATGTCGAGCGGCTGGGTGAGATCGGGAAGCACGGCGACAAGATCGGGATCGCGGGCCGCGATGCGGGTGGGAAACACGCCAAGGCCGATGCCGGCGCGCACCAGCTCGAGCTGGACGAGGTGGCTCGAGGAGATCACCCGCATATTGGCCATCTCGAAGGCAAAGCCGTAGTGCCCGAGGCCCTGGATGAGCAGTGCGGTCTCGTCGAAACCGATCACGGTCGCGTTGGCGAGCGCCGCGACCGACCGGGGCGATCCGATGCTTTCGAGATAGGCCCTTGAGCCGTAGAGCCGGCCGCGATCGTCGGCAATCTTGCGCGCGATCAGCTCGGGCTGTTCCGGCCGGAAGCTGCGGACGGCGATATCGGCTTCCCGCCGCCGCAAATCCTTGGTGTCGTTCGAGGCGACGATCTCGATGTCGATGCCCGGCGCCTCGCGCCGCAAGCGGGCGATGGCCGGCGGCAGGTAGTAGGCGGAATACATCTCGCTCGCGGTAATGGCGATCTTGCCTTCGATCTGGTGCGCCTGACCCGAGGCGGCCAGCGACATGCGGCCCGCCGCCTCGCCCATCTCCCGAACGTGATCGAGCAGTTCGAGCCCTGACGGCGTCAGCACCAGCCCGCGCCCGGCCCGCTCGAACAGGATGACGCCGAGCTCCTCCTCCAGGCCATCGACCTGCCGGCCGAGTGTCGGCTGCGTCATGCCCAGCGCCCGCGCCGCCGCCGAGAGCGATCCTTCCTCGGCCGTGACGAGAAAGGCCCTTGCCCGGTTCCAGTCGAATTTCACCCGCCGCCAATCCATGCGAAAACGCATATCAGAAGTGGGAATTCAGTCAATTCCTCGCTGAAAGACGCATGGGTACACAGGGGTATCGCAAAACACAGCCAAGGAATGCCCCGATGAAAGCCGCCATCTACGAAAAATACGGTTCCCCCGACGTCGTCGAAATCCGCGACGTGCCGCGCCCGCAAATCGCCGAGGACCAGGTGCTGGTTCAGGTTCATGCCTCGAGCATCACCACGGCCGACTGGCGCTTTCTCGCTTCCGCCTTTCCAGGCCTTTTGTGGCTGCCCGGGCGGCTGATGGCCGGGCTCTTCCGTCCCAAAAAGCCGATTCTCGGCACGGAGTTCGCCGGCCGCGTCGTCTCCGTCGGTTCAGGGGTCAGCGCGTTCAAGCTTGGCGACGACGTCTTCGGCTTCTCCGGGGCTTTTGGCGCCCATGCCGAATACATCGCCGTCGACCAGGCCGGCTCGATTACCCACATGCCCGACGGGTTCGATCATGCCGAGGCGGCGGCTCTGCCGTTCGGCGCGGTCTGCGCCCTGGTATTCCTTCGCGACTTCGCCGGGGTCCAGAAGGGCAACAAGGTGCTGATCGGCGGCGCGTCCGGCGGCGTCGGTGTCTTCGCCGTGCAGATCGCCAAGGCGCTCGGTGCCGAAGTCACCGCCGTCGCCAGCAGCCGCAATACCGAGCTGCTGCGCGCCCTCGGCGCTGACCGCGTCATCGACTACACGAGGGAAAACGCCGCCGATCTCGGGGAAATCCACGATGTCGTCTTCGACACCGCCGGTACCATGCGTTTCGCCCGCGCCAAAAAGATGCTGAAACCAAAGGGTCTGTTCCTGCCGCTCGAGATCTCCATCTCCGACTCGCTGATCGGCATGATCACCAACATGTTTGGCGGCAAGCGCATCGCCGTCCACGTCAATGGCGACAGCAAGCAGGACCTCGAAACCGTCGCCGCCATGCTGCGCCGCGGCGAGATTCGGCCGGTTATCGACGGTACCTATCCGCTCGCCGACATCGCCAACGCCTATGCTCGCGTCGAAACCCGCCACAAGACCGGCTCGGTGATCATCGACATCGCCGGCCGCGCGAGGACCCGCGTCGCCGCCTGATCCGATGCTGCAACACATTTCCCGGAGGACTTTCGACATGACCCACACCGCCAGGCTCGCCACTCCCTTGACCCTCGCCCGTACCGGCGGCGCTCTCTACTTGCTGATTGCCGTCGCCGGCGGTTTCGCCATCGGCTACCTGCCGACGATCCTGTCGGTACCAGGCGACGCTGTCGCCACGGCCCTAACAATTGCCGACAACATGGAGCTGGCTCGGCTCGGCATCTTCGCAGAAATCATGGTGCTGCTCGCCGAGATCGGCCTCACGGCCATCCTCTACGAGCTGCTGACCCCGGTCAGCGCGTTCTGGGCGCGCACCGCGGCGTGGTCGCGCCTGCTCATGGTCGCCATCCAGGGCGTCAACATTGCCCTGTCGGGCCTGGCGCTCAACCTGATCGGCGCCGCCACGAGCCCGGCTGACGTCGCTGAGACCACCGATCTGCTGCTCAGGCTGCGCGATACCGGCGTCGACCTGTGGGGCCTGTTTTTCGCCATGCACCTCGCCATTCTCGGGTCGCTGGTCTTCGCCTCGGGCTATCTGTCGAAAATCCTCGGCGCGGCCATCGCTCTTGGCAGCCTCGGCTATCTGTTCGACAGCCTCGCGACGCTGGTGCTGCCGGGCAACGACATCGTCGGCTTGGTCGCCATGGTTTTCCTTGGTGTGTCGATGGTGGGCGAGATCGGCTTCACCTTCTACCTGCTGATCCGCGGCCTCGACGAAAAGGCCTATGCGGCAATAACCGCCTGATCCCGAACCGTGCCGGGCGGCATCTGCCCGGCACACCCTCTCGATAACAACCATCCCAACCAGCCCGCCGCGCGGCGGGACCCGTCGAACTCTGCCTTTTGAAAGGAAAGACAAATGACCAACGCAACCCGTGCTTCCGCCGCGACCTTCCGCTGGGCCGGTCTTCTCTACCTTCTCGTTTTCGTTTTCGGCATCGTCAGCGAAGTGTTTCTAAGGTCGCCCGCCATCGTTTCCGGCGACCCCGAAGCGACCGCTGCAAACATTCTTGCGTCGAACGGAGCCTTTTATCTGAGCGTTGCCGCCGACCTCGTCATGGTGCTTTCCGACGTGGCGCTGGCGCTGCTGCTCTTCGTCATCTTCCGACCGGTTTCCAAGACCCTCGCCATGGTCGCCGCCGGCTTCCGCCTGACCCAGTCGGCCGTTCTCGCGGTCAATCTTTTGAACCTGTTCGCCGGCGCGGCGCTCGTCATGCATCCGGCAGGGCTTGCCGGGTTCAGCACGGAACAGTCGAACGCACTTGCCCTGTTCTTCATCGAACTGCATGGCGCCGGCTACGATCTCGGCCTGTTCTTTTTCGCCATCGCCTGCCTCGTGCTCGGCCGGCTGATCGTGAGATCGGACTTGGCGCCGTCCGTGCTCGGCTATGTCGTCGCCGCGTCCGGCCTCGTTTATTTCGCCGGCTCCACCGCGGCATTCTTCGCGCAGGACTTTGCGGAAGCGGTCTCCTACTTCTACGTCATCCCGATGGTCGCCGAGGCCTGGTTCGCGCTCTGGCTTCTGGCCAGGGGCCTGCGCGGCGGTGTCGCCCAGCCGCTTGCGGCATGATGCGGATCGGCGGGCAGGAACAAGGGAAGGCGCGGGGGCATGCTCCCGCGCCTTTTTCATGCCGCCGGCAGATAGGCGCCCGCCACGAAGGCGCGGCGGCGGACGGTCCTGCGGATGAGCCATTCGGCATAGACCATGTTGATCGCCCAGCCAGCGCCCATCAGCACGGTGCGCATGGTTTCGTCGGGGGTGCCGATCAAAAGCAGGTAGGGCAGGTGGGTCAGGACCTGCGTGCCGGCGCCGAGGGCGATGGCATAGGCCCGGATCATGTAGGCGCGGTGGGTGACGATGTCGCCTTGGCGCGCGGCGGCGATGCCGATGACCAGCGAGATCATCATCGCCACCCCGACGAAGACGCGGATCACGTTGAGCGCTTCGCCATCGGTCGCGGGAAGATCATAGACCAGGGTCATGTGCAGCCCGGTCTCGGCCGAGAGCAAGCCGGCAATGACCAGGACGCGGCCGGCATGGCGATGCCATGTCGGCCAGCGGCGACGCATGAAGGGGGCGAATTGCAGCGCGCCGGCCAAGGCGAAAACCAGCGAGCAGAGGATATGGGTGACGACCGGCAGGGGATCGGCGAAAAAGCGGATGCTTTCGGGGGTGACTGCGCCGCCAGTGAGTTCGCCCAGGCGCACCATGCCGGCAATGGCGGGCACGAGGCTGAGGGCAATGAGGCCGAGCGCGGCCGGAAACCCGTCCTGCTGGAACGTGGTCGTCATCGGATATCTCCCGTGTTGAAAAGGGTTTTTGGGGAAGGGCGCACGCCTGGCG
The DNA here is from genome assembly GCA_018818925.1 of Alphaproteobacteria bacterium. GTDB lineage: Bacteria > Pseudomonadota > Alphaproteobacteria > Rhizobiales > Devosiaceae > JAHJQZ01. The sequence continues at coordinate 23,537 of JAHJQZ010000067.1, read as the reverse complement.
CGCCCTTCCGCTGTCGGTCCGGTCTCAGCTGTCGAGGCGCCGGCGCCGGTATTCACTCGAGCCGTAGACCACGGCGACGGCAATCGCCACGCCGAGGGCCATCTGCAGCCAGTCGACATTGGAGAGCATCGTCCCGATCAGGTCGAACGGCGCCATATAGCCGCCCTTGGTGATGATCGGCATCGGATCGATGTCGCCGGCGAAACCATCGGCGCGGTAGGCGATGTATTCGCGGATCGGATGCGCCACGGTCCGCCCGAAGGTCAGTACCGTCTCGGTGATGACGACCGCGCCGATGAGCAGGATCGCCGCCGGAATGGCCCAGCGCTTGACCAGCACGGACAACCCGGCAACGAGCGCGAGGAACGGCGCGTACCAGATCACGCTCAGCACCAGGAACACCGCAACGCCGATGCCCATGCCGAACAGGGCGGCGAGCATGTCGATCGGGTTGGCGATCGGAATGAAGGGCAGCCGCGCCGCCAGCGGGAAGCTCAGCAAATAGACGAGCACCATGTTGATGAGGGCGAAGCCGAGAATGAGGGCCGGCAGGATGGTGAGGCCGGCAATGGCCTTGGAGGTCAGGATCGTCAGGTCCGATTGCGGCATCGATTTCCAGAACAGCATGGAATTGTTGCGCTGGTCGGCCGAAAAGGCATCGGCATAGTAGAAATAGAGCGCGACGATCAGATAGGCGCTCCACATGGCGCCGACGCCACCGAAGGCGATCTGCAAAAGCACCAGGGGCGTCATGTCGCGATTGTGTGCCCCGATGGAAGGCGTGTCGCCGAAAATGATGCCGGCCGTGATCAGGACGAGCAGCGCGGCGATCAGCACGGCCGGGGCGTAAAGGAACGCGCCGCGGTGTTCGAGAAATTCGCGCCGCAACAGGGCGGTCATGGCTTTCATCACTTGTCTCCCGGAATGGCGGACTGGCGCTGCATCAACGCCACGAACAGGTCGGACAGGGTCGGGGTCGCGGCCTCGCCCAGTGCCGCGAGCTTGTCGCGGCCAACGTTCTCGAACACCATGACGGACTGGCCGAAGCGGGTTTCGGAAAAGACCGGGCCGAGTTTTGCCGCCTCGTCGGCCTTGTCGCTGCCGCACACGAGCTGGGTATAGACCGTGCCGAGAGCCTCGGTTTCCATGTCGAGCACGATCTCGCCGTCACGGATGAACATGATGTCAGTCAGGATCGAGGCGATCTCGTCCACCTGGTGGGTGGTGATGATCAGCGTCCTTTCCTCGGTCATGTAGTCCTCGATCAGCCTTCGGTAGAAGCGCTTGCGATAGGTGATGTCGAGGCCGAGCGTCGGCTCGTCGAGCACCAGGAGCTTGGCCTCGATGGCCATGACCACGGCGAGGTGGAGCTGGGCCAGCATGCCCTTGGACAGGGTCTTGAGCTTGAGGTCCGGCTTGAGGTCGGTGCCCTGCAGGAAGACCTGCGCCTTGTCGCGCGAGAAATGCGGATGGATGTCCTCGATCAGGTCGAACAATTCCCGCACTTTGAGAAAACGCGGCAGGCTGGCGACATCGGAGATGAAGGCCACGTCCTGCATGAGCTTGTGGCGCTCGGCGAAGGGATTGCGGCCGAACACGGTCAGCTCGCCTTCATAGTCGGTCAGGCCCAAAAGGGCGTTGAGCGTCGTGGTCTTGCCGGCGCCGTTATGGCCGACAAGGCCATAGATGCGGCCGGCGGGTATGGCGAAATTGAGGCCCTTGAGGACTTCGTTCTTGCCGAAGCGCTTCTTGAGGTTGCGCGCGGTGATGATGGCGTCGGCGCTCATTTGTCGGCCTCCGTTTGCATCAGTGTCTTGAGATCAAGACCGAGCGCCTCGATCTGCGCGCGGATGCGCGGCCAGACCTCCTTGAGGAAGGCCTCGCGTTCCTGCTCCAGAAGGACGGCATGCGCGCCCTCGCTCACATACATTCCCATGCCTCTTTTTTTCTCCACGACGCCCTGGTCGACAAGCGACTGATAGGCCTTGGTTACGGTCAGCGGATTGACGGCCAGATCGGCCGAAGCCTGCCGGATCGAGGGCAGCGCCTCGCCCGGCTTGACCTGGCTCTTGAGGATCATCTCCACCAGTCTTTGCCGGATCTGCAAGAAGATCGGCTGGCTTTCGTTCCATTCGATCATGTGATCTACCTTGTTAGTGTGCTAGTAACATAACACACTAAAACGGGAACGCAAGAGGAAATGTGAGGGGCGGAGGGCGTCTGTCTGGAACGGGGCCGGAATTGCGGGGCGTCGTCCGCCCGGCGGGGCGCCCGATGCCTTCGGCATCCGCCCTCGCGTTCGAAAGCTTCCAACGCGCCACCGGCGCGTTGGATTGGCGCAGCGCGCCAATCGCTTTCTTACCCCTTCAACTTTTGCACATAGGTGATGAAATCGGCGATGGCGCCGGTCTCGTCGGCGCCGTCGAGCAGGGCGGGGGAGCCCTGGTCGGAAATGGTGAAGGTGACGGCATCGGGACGCCGGCGCGCCATTTCCTCGAACACTTCCTTGCGCAGCCGGTCGGTCAACTGGGTGCGCAAAAGCATGAGCGACGCTGTAGCGAGCGTGTTGAACAAGGGCCATTGCGGCACGAACTCGTCGTCGGCGGAAAACCCCTTGAGACGTTCGACCAGAGCCGGATCGAACAGGGGCAGCGGCCGCGACCGTCCGGCGGTGACGAACAGGCGCGCGGCCAGCTTGTCGAGCGCCGCCGCGTCGCGTCCGGGATAGTCGGTGGCAAGAATCCGCCGCAACGCCCCTACGGCCTGGACCTCGCTGCGCGATGACAGCACATGGCCGAGATTGGTGCGTTGCCGCACCAGGCCGCGCGGGTCGGTCAGCGGTCCGGCATCGATCAGGATGGCTGCGGCGATGGTCGATGGACGGATGGCGCCGAGCGCCATGATCACCTGGCCGCCCTGTCCGAGCCCGACAAGGATCGCCCGGTCGATGGCCAGTGCCTTGAGCACCGTCGCCAGCATCTCGGCGTCCTGCGGCGAGGTATACTGCGTCTTGTCCGCGCGCCAGCCGGCGCGTCCGCGTCCCGGCAGGTCGATCAGCACATGCGGCCAGTCCATGCCGAGCAGGTTTCGCATGGCCGTGGCGAAGGTCATGAAATCGGACATGTTGCGCACATGGCCGGGCACACAGACGACCGGCAGGCGGCCGAAGCCGAGGCGTCCGCCGACATGCACCGCGGCGCTGGCGCCGCCGCCGCGATGAACGAAACTGACCGGCAGGCCGGCGAAAACCGGCAGATCGGGCGGTATGGCGGACCGTTTCGGCATGGGTTGGAACTACAAGAGCGGCCTATGATTCATCGCCGCACTCTACATCATTGTTTTCCCATGTCCTTCCCGGAAACTGCCTGCCGTTTCCCGGAACGGATCAGCCGGGGAGCCGTTTGAGCGCCTCCTGCATGCCGAGTTCGGCATAGCCGAGCCTTGCCCGGTAGATCAGATAATTGGCCATGACCTTTTGCACGTAGCGGCGCGTTTCGATGAAGGGGATGGTCTCGACCCAGCTCACCGCGTCGACATCGGCGCGGCGCGGGTCGCCGTAAAGCTCGAGCCAAGTGATGACATTGCCGCCGCCGCCATTATAGGCCGCCGCCGCCAGCACCAGCGAATTGTCGAACCGCTTGAGCTGCGTTCCGAGATAGCTCGAGCCGAGCAGGAGATTGTAGGCGGCATCGCTGGTCAGCCTTTCGGACGAATAGGCGAGCCCGAGCTGGCGTGCCACGTCCTCGGCTGTCGAGGGCATGAGCTGCATCAGCCCGCGCGCGCCCGAAGCCGAAACGGCGTCCACGTCGAAATTGCTCTCCTGCCGGGCCACGGCATAGACCGCCGCCGCATCGCTGAGGGCCAGCTGGGTGCCGTCGGGAATACCGTCCTTGGGGAAGTGGAAAAGATCAAGCGTGTGCCCGAGCTGGTCGGCCCGGTCGGCGATGAGGATGGCGATGTTGTGGGCATTGATCTCCTGTGCCAGCCGCGCCGCCAGGACGAAATCGCCCGGTTCGGAAACCACGTAGCCGAGACGGCGCACCAGCGGTTCAGCCATGGCGTTCTGGCCGTTGGCCGACAGAAGCCGCACGGCGCGCACCAGCTCCATCCTGTCGAAGATCGTCTCGCGGCCGCGCCAGTCGGGCAGGGGATGCACGGAGACGGCGTTCTGCCCCAGCGCCTCGCGCGCCAATTGCCCGTAATAGAGATGGTTGTAGCGCGCCGCGATCTCGAAGCTCAACTTCGCCGCCGCCATATCGCCGCGCGCCTCTTCGGCGCGGCCGAGCCAGTAGCGCGCCTGGGTGATCGAATCGGGCAGGGTCGACAGCCCGGCCATCGCCGCGAAATGCGGTGCCGCGAGACTTGCGTCGTTCAAATAGGCGAGCGCCACCCAGCCGGCATGGAACCGCGCCTCGACCAGCCGCCCTTCCGGGCCGGCGATATAATGGGCGGCGGCACGATAGGCGAGATCGGGCTTGCCCTCGGCGAGGGCCCGCCGGACGATCAGCCGCCGCTCGTACCAGAATTCGGCGGCATCGGGCACGTTGCCCGATGTCACCTGGTCGAGCGCCGCGACCGCGCCCTCGAGATCACCGGCGTCGCGCCGCCATTGCGCCTTTGTGAAGAAAAACAGCGGGTGCCCGCCAAGCGCGGGATCGACGCCATCGATGAGCGCCGCTGCCCCGGCGCTCTGGCGCGACACGGCGATGCGCGCCCGGGCGAGCGATTGCTGGGCCGGCGTCAGGTGTCCGAAAATCCGTTCGGCGCCTGCGGCGCGGTCATGCATCAACAAATGCACCGCCCGGTCCCAGTAGTCCTGCTGCGTCAAAAGGGCGCCGAGCCGGGCCTCGACTTTTTTCTCGCCGTCGTCGCTGAGGAAGTCCTCGACCCAGATGGCGCGGGCGATGCGCGCGGCGCGCTCCGTCTGGCCGTCGGCGAGATAGGCTTCGGCCAGGGCGATCTGCGCGTCAAGACTGCGCGGCATCTGGCCGCCGAGCAGGCGGATGATCGTGTCCTTATCGGCGGTTTCGAGATCGATCACGACTTCGAGACGCGAACGGTAGGTCGAGGAAAAATCGTAGTCCGGCGCCTCGGCGGCAAAATCAAGGACTGTTTCGGCGTCGACGCCCTCGCCGAAGCGGATGGCGGCCCACTGGATCGTCCGGCGTTCGACACTATCGGCAAGGCCACGCGCCGCCGCGTAGGCGCCCGGGGCGTCTCCAGCGAGCAACTGGCCGAGCGCGGCGGCGAATGCCGGACTGCCCATGCCGGCGCGGGCGATCGGCGGCGCTGGCTGGACCGCAGTGGTGACGACCGGATCGACCGGCTGTTGCGCCAGGGCCGCCGGTCCGGAAGCCAAAAAGGCGATGGCGCACAGTGCGCCCCGCCATGAAACAAATGCCGTCGCCATGACCACCTCTTGATTTGCGACACATAGCCACGGCTTCATGGCCGCTTTCGGACAACAACCCGACTTTATGGCGCTAGAGTGTAGAACGCGTTGCCAATGCGCGGCCAAAAAGGCTAAATGCCGGCCTCCGTCCCGGAGGCGGGGCGGTCGCATGCCAAGACGACCGGCAGGCCGGGTATGGAAATGCCGGCATCATTCCAAAGGGGAATCCACATGTTCAAAGGATCGATCACCGCTCTCATCACGCCCTTCCGGAACGGTGCCGTCGATAAAAAGGCCTTTGAGGAGCTGGTGGACTGGCAGATCAAATCGGGCACCAACGGCCTGGTTCCGGTCGGCACGACCGGCGAATCGCCCACGCTTTCTCATGTGGAGCATGGCGAAGTCGTCGAACTGTGCATCAAGACCGCCGCCGGGCGCGTGCCGATCATGGCCGGCGCCGGCTCCAACTCGACCGAAGAAGCGGTCGAGATGACGCGGCATGCCGAAAAGGTCGGCGCCGATGGCATCCTTTCGGTCGCGCCCTATTACAACAAGCCCAATCAGGAGGGGCTGTTCCAGCACTTCACCACCATCGCCAGGGCAACGAAACTGCCGGTATATCTCTACAACATCCCGGGCCGCTCGATCGTCGACATTCTGCCCGAAACGATGAAGCGCATGCGCGAGACCTGCCCCAACATCGTCGGCGTCAAGGACGCCACGGCCAGCGTCGCCCGCGCCTCCCGGCAGCGCGAAGTGCTCGGCCCGGATTTTGTCCTTTTGTCCGGCGAGGACATTTCCGCCCTCGGCTTCAACGCCCATGGCGGTGTGGGCTGCATCTCGGTCACGGCCAATGTCGCGCCCAAACTCCTGTCCGAGTTCCAGGCGGCTATGGCCAAGGGCGATTTCGCCACGGCGCTCGCCTATCAGGACAAGCTGGCGCCGCTGCACCAGGCGCTGTTCATCGAGCCGAGCCCGGCCGGCGTTAAATATGCCGCCGCCAAACTCGGGCGTTGCGCCTACGAGTTGAGGCTGCCGCTCGTTCCGGTGTCCGAGGCGACGGCCAAGTCCATCGACGCGGCGATGGAACACGCCGGGCTCGTCTAGGCGCGCAATGGCCGCCACAAGCAAAAAAGCGGGTGTGAATACGGGCCTGGTGGCGGACAATCGCCGGGCCCGTTTCGACTATGAGATTCTCGACACGCTCGAGGCGGGCGTCGTGCTGCACGGCACCGAGGTCAAGTCGTTGAGGACCGGCAAGGCCCAGATCGCCGAGGCCTATGTCTCGCCCGAAAGGGGCGAACTCTGGCTGATCAACGCCCATATTCCGGAATATCTCAAGGCCAACCGCTTCAATCACGAGGAGCGACGCCCGCGCAAACTGCTGGTCTCGAAGAAAGAACTGGCGCGGCTGAGCAATGACGTCGCCCGCAAGGGCAACACCATCGTGCCCCTAAAGCTCTATTTCAACGAGCGCGGCATGGCCAAGCTGCTCATCGGCCTGGCCAAGGGCAAGAATGCCGCCGACAAGCGCGAGACCAGCCGCGAACGCGACTGGCAGCGCGAGAAGGCGCGGATATTGAAGAGTTTTTAGGCGAATAGCGAATGGTGCGTGGCGAATAGAGCTTCGTCCTTTTGGCTCTCAAGCCAAAAGTCGTCATTCGCTCCGCACTACACCTTTTCGATGATGAAGCCACAGCTCTTCTGCGAGGACGCCAGTTCAATGGCATTCATGTGTCCGCGCAGGTTGGCGATCGTGGCCTCTCCGGTCGTATCCCTGCTGGTGAACAGCAGTGCCGGCCAAGCGACGATAATGCCGACACCGACCATTGTGGCGTCCATGTCTGCCTTGCTCTGCTGCTGCCCGACGGCCATACGAGCCTGGTTGGCCAGAACAATGGCTTCGGCCTGTAGCTGATCGCAGCTCATGTTGCGATACGCCGCTGGGTCGACATAGCTCGCCGAGATATCCTTGGGCGGTTTGGCGCAAGAGGTGAGAACAATACACGACACGGCGCAGGCAAAAGCAATCTTCCACATGATAACTCCCCGAAAAACAGGGAGTGTTCGGTCTCGCGCGGCAAGAGTCGATACGTATAAACCTGAGGAGCGGCGCTATGCCCTCTTTGCCTCTGCTGCCGCCCTCAGCACCACGTCCTCGAACATCTCCGTCGTCAGCCGGCCGGTATTGGTGTTGTAGCGCGAGCAGTGGAAACTGTCGTAGAGCACGGTGCCACCGGCCAGGGCATGGCGGGCGCCGTGGCCGAAGGGGAAACCGGCGCGGCGGGCGCCGACGGCGCTGAGGAAGGAATCGTGGGCGATGCGACCGAGGGCGAGGAAGACCGCCTGGTGGTGCTGGTCGATCACCGGCTTGAGAAATTGCCGGCACATGGCGATCTCGGCGCCGACCGGCTTGTTCTCCGGCGGCACGCACCTGACGGCATTCACGATGGTGGCGCCGCTAAGGGTCAGACCGTCATCGGCCCGCGCCGCGAAAACGCCTTCGGCCAGGCCGGCTTTCTTCAACGTCGCGTAGAGCAGGTCGCCGGCATAGTCGCCGGTGAACGGCCGCCCGGTGCGGTTGGCGCCTTTGAGGCCGGGCGCCAGCCCGACGATCACCAGCCGCGTTTCTCTGCCTTCCCACACCGGCACCGGCGCGTTGAAGAAATCGGGATAGGCGCGACGATTGTCGGCGCGAAATGCCGCAAGCCGCGGGCACAGCGCACAGTCGCGGCCTGGTTCGATCGGCGTCATCCCGGTTCCGTCGAGCCCCGCGCCCTATTTCGTCGGAGCTTCGGCCCGCTCGATCGGCGCACGACCGACGCTCTTGGCGAGGTCGATGACATCGACGAAATAGTCGGCCTGGCGCCTGAGGTCGTCGGAAATCATCGGCGTCTGACTGGCCAGCGTCGAAACCACGGTGACTTTCTTGCCGCGTCGCTGCATGGCGGCGACCAGGGCGGTGAAGTCGCCGTCGCCGGAGAACAAGAACATGTGATCGAAATGGGGCGCCATCTCGAGGGCATCGACCGTCAGTTCGATATCCATGTTGCCCTTGATCTTGCGCCGTCCGGTGGAGTCGGTGAATTCCTTGGCCGGCTTGGTAACGACGCGATAGCCGTTGTAGTCGAGCCAGTCGATCAGCGGCCGGATCGAAGAATATTCCTGGTCTTCGATCAGCGCCGTATAGTAGTAAGCTCGAACCAGATAGGACTTGCTCTGGAATTCGTTAAGCAAGCGGCGATAGTCGATGTCGATTCCGAGCGCCTTCGACGCGGCATAGAGGTTGGCGCCGTCGATAAAAAGCGCCACCTTCTCGCGTGGATCAATCATCAAATTACCACTCCAAACACTGCGCGCCGCCCATGGGGCGGCGCTTATCTGCCGAAAACGGGAAGCCAGCCCCTCTGCCTTCCTAATTCGTACGCGGCATAGATCAATACGCTTGAACCGGACGTCAAGCTTCTTGGCGGCTTTGGTCGGTATGCGTGTCGCCAATCTAGCGGTCAAAAGTCCGACTGCAAAGCAAGTTTTTTTTATGGATACTGCCGGTTGTCCACACACATCGCGCCGCTGCAGCGGCAAAGCGCCGCGCACGACCGGGCGCGCTGCTTGTCAATCGGGCGGTGCTGGTGTAAGGAGCGCGTTCCTTCCCGTCAATGTCCGGAGTTTGCCGTGGCGCGCGTCACTGTCGAAGACTGCATTGAAAAGGTCGACAATCGCTTCGATCTGGTCCTGCTGGCCGCCCATCGGGCCCGGATGATTTCGTCCGGAGCGCAGATCACCGTCGGCCGCGACAACGACAAGAATCCCGTCGTTGCGCTGAGGGAAATCGGCGACGGCACGATTTCGCCCGAGGACCTCAAGGAAGACCTGATCCACTCGCTGCAGAAATATGTCGAGGTGGACGAACCCGAGGAACACGCCGCGCCCATCGTCGGCGAGATCACCGGCGACGACGATTCTGTCACCTTCGACACGATGAGCGAAGACGAGTTGCTCAGGGCCATCGAAAGCCTTGCGCCGCCTGAGCGCCGGGACGATTGATCCCGGCTCCGCTGAGCCTATAATACCGTTCCGGGCGCCGAATCCGCTTCGGCGCCCTGTTTGTTTGCAAAAAGAGAATGGCGCGCGGCGGGGCGGGCCGTTCAAACAGGGGTTCAGTTTGAAAAGCGGCGGGCTCAGACGCAGGCCGGGGAGGCATCTCCCGCAATGATGCGCCAGTTCGAACTCGTCGAACGCGTCCTGGCCTACAACCCCGATGCCGACGAAGCGCTTTTGAACAAGGCCTATGTCTATGCCATGCAAAAGCATGGCAGCCAGAAGCGCGCCTCGGGCGATCCGTATTTCGCCCATCCGCTGGAAGTGGCGGCCATCCTGACCAGCCTGAAGCTCGACGATGCCACCGTCGCGGTCGGACTCTTGCACGACACAATCGAGGATACCGACGCCACCCGCGCCGAGATCGACCAGGTCTTCGGCCCGGAAATCGGCGCCATCGTCGATGGGCTGACCAAGATCGACCGGCTCAATCTCGCCTCGCGCGAAGAAGCCCAGGCCGAAAATCTGAGAAAACTGCTGCTCGCCATCGCCGAGGACGTGCGGGTGCTGATCGTCAAGCTCGCCGACCGGCTGCACAACATGCGCACGCTCGACTTCGTGCCGCCCGAAAAGCGTCAGCGCATCGCCCACGAGACCATGGACATCTACGCGCCGCTGGCCGGACGCATGGGCATGCAGGAAATCCGTTCCGAGCTCGAGGATCTGTCGTTCCGGGCGCTGGAACCGGAAAAATACGCCGCCCTCGAAGCGCGCCTCGCCGCCATGCGCACCCGCAATGCCGAGATGGTGCAGTCGATTTCCGCCGACCTGCGCCGGCGCATTGCCGAGGCCGGCATCCCGGCGGAGGTGTCCGGCCGGCTCAAGTCGCCGTGGTCGATCTTTTCCAAGATCCAGCGCCAGCACATCGCTCTCGAACAGCTGTCCGACATCATCGGCTTCCGCGTCATCGTCGAGACCGAGGAGGACTGCTACCGCACCCTCGGCGTCATCCACCGCGCCTTCAAGATCGTGCCGGGCCGGTTCAAGGACTATATCTCGGTCCCCAAATACAACGACTACCGCTCGATCCACACCACCGTGGTCGGCCCGGAGCGCCAGCGCGTCGAGTTGCAGATCCGCACGCGTACCATGCACCAGGTCGCCGAATACGGCATCGCCGCCCATGCGCTCTACAAGGATGACCTGAGACACAATATCGAGCGGCTCAAGCAGGAGAGCCAGGCCTATGTCTGGCTCCGATCGACCATCGACACGCTGACCTCCGGCTCGGCGCCCGAGGACTTCCTCGAGGACACCAAGCTCGAGCTCTTCCAGGACCAGGTCTTCTGCTTCACCCCGCGCGGGCGCCTGATCGCCCTGCCGCGCGGCGCCACGCCGATCGATTTCGCCTATGCCGTCCATACCGAACTCGGCGACACCTGCGTCGGCGCCAAGATCAACGGCACCATCATGCCGCTCGTCACCCAGCTGCGCGCCGGCGACGAGGTGCAGATCATGACCGACGCCAATCATGTGCCGCCGGCCAATTGGGAATCGATCGCCGCGACCGGCAAGGCCAGGGCCGCCATCCGCCGTGCCGTCCGGGCGTCGGTGCAAAAGCGCGCCCATGCCCATGGCGAATACATCCTGTCGGCGGTGCTGCAGGGCGAGGGTACGCGACTGGACGATGCCGAGTTCGCGGTGCTGGTCGGCTGGTTCGGCTACGAATCGCGCAAGGACTTCGTCACCGCCGTCGGCGAAAACAAGGTGGATCCAGACGCCCTGGTCGAGGAAATCTCCAAGATCAAGGGCGTGCCGCGCCGCCGCAAGCGCCGCGACATCAACCTGCCCGTCGCCGACACGGCCGACGGCTGGTTCGGCCTTAGGAAATCGGACTTTTTCCGCTTCCGCGTGCCCGGCGGCCAGACCGTCGGCGAGCAGGGTCACAAGGCGCTGGCCAAGCTCGGCTTCGACACCGAAGTGAGGATTTCGCCCGAGGGCGTCGTGCCGGGCGACCGCATCATCGCCATCCTGACCCCGGACGGCGTGTTGACCGTCTATCCGGTGCATTCGGACGCGCTGACCAGCCTGCACCAGTCCGACGTCGCCTGGATCGACGTGCGCTGGGATTTGAGCAGCCATTACGAGGCGTCCTACACGCTCGCCATCTCCATGCTGTCGCCCAACAGGCCCGGCTCGCTGGCGGCCATAGCCGGCACCATCGCCCGGTTCGATGCCAATGTGGTCAACCTGTTCATGCGCATGGACTCGCCCGAATACCATCGCATGATCTTTCTCATCGAGGTGCGCGACCTGCCCCATGTCTCGGAAGTGCTGGCCGCCCTCAAGGATATTCCCGGCCTCAGCGAAATCCGGCGGGCGTCGATCTCCGAGGCCTCGGCCCTGTCGCGCGTCGATTTCGCCATGCCCGAACGCGAGGAAAACCGCCCATGACCTCCGAGATGAGCCAGAACGAGGTGCTCGACATCTTCCGCTCCTGCGGCGCCCTTCTCGAAGGCCATTTCATCCTGAGTTCGGGCCTCAGGTCGCCGGTCTTTCTGCAAAAGACCCTGGTGTTCGCGCAGCCGGACAAGTCGGAAATCCTGTGCCGGGCGCTGGCGGAAAAGATCCGCGCCGCCGGGCTCGACTTTACCCAGGTGGTTTCGCCGGCCATCGGCGGCATCATTCCCGGCTACGAGACGGCCCGGCATCTTGGAAAACCGGCGATCTACACCGAACGCGTCGACGGCGTCTTCGCCTTGCGGCGCGGGTTCAAGGTTGCGCCGGGCGAGAAGGTGGTCGTGGTCGAGGATATCGTCTCGACCGGGCTTTCCATCCGCGAATGCATCGCCTGCATAAAGGCCCTTGGTGCCGAGGTGGTGGCCGCCGCCTGTCTCGTCGACCGTTCGGGTGGCGAAGCCGATATCGGCGTGCCGCTGATCGCCTTGACCGAATACAAGGTGCCGGCCTATCCCGCCGATCAATTGCCGCCCGAACTCGCCGCCATCCCGCCGGTCAAGCCGGGAAGCAGGGGGTTGTCGTGAGGGCAGATATGCGTTCGCCCCAACCCCATCGTCATTGCGAGGAGCGGAGCGACGCGGCAATCCAGAAGGCAGCAGGCGCAGGTGCCCTTGGCCTTCTGGATTGCCGCGCGCCCATGGGGCGCTCGCAATGACGGGGGTGGCGTTGGAAGTCTGTGTTCGGCTCGGAAAGGGTCAGTAGCATGATCATCGGCCTCGGCAACGACCTGTGCGACATCGCCCGCGTCGAAAAGGTGCTGGACCGGCACGGCGAGCGCTTCCTGTCGCGCTGCTTCACCGATATCGAGCGCATGAAGTCCGACCGCCGCGTCCAGCGCGCCGCCTCCTATGCCAAGCGCTTCTCGGCCAAGGAAGCCTGTGCCAAGGCGCTCGGCACCGGCCTGTCGCACGGCGTCTTCTGGCGCGACATGGGGGTGGTCAACCTGCCCTCCGGCAAGCCGACCATGAAGCTGACCGGCGGTGCCGCAAGGCGGCTGGCCGCACTTGTGCCGCAAGGCCACGAACCCCATATCCACGTCACTCTGACCGACGAGGGCGGCCTGGCCCAGGCCATCGTCATAATCGAGGCGCTGCCGGTGGGACAGGCGGAGTCCTGAATTCGACTGTGGATGTTTCCGGTTTTTTGAGTGATCGCGTGTTCGGACCGGAAACCGGCAGCCGTTGCGCGGGAAAACCATCTACCACATCGTTTTCGGTTCCGCTCACCTCCCGGACACGCTCTTAGCGGTTGACCGGTACGGCGCGCGCGCGTAACCACAACCAGTTCCCGAACAGGCGGAAATCCATCATGGCTGAGAAGGTCGCAAAACAGAAAACGGCGGGCGGCGAACTGCGCGAGACAATCGTGGTCGTCGTCGAGGCGTTGCTGATCGCCCTGGTTTTTCGCACCTTCATTTATCAGCCCTTTTCCATCCCGACCGCCTCGATGCAGCAGTCGATGCTGATCGGCGATTATTTCCTCGCGTCCAAGTTCGCCTGGGGCTACGGGCGCTATTCCTTCCCCTTCGGCATCGTGCCGATGACCGGGCGCGTATTCGGCGGCCTGCCGGCGCGCGGCGACATCGCCGTGTTCTACAACGCCCCGACCGGCGAGGAATATGTCAAGCGCGTCATCGGCCTGCCCGGCGATTCGATCCAGATGATCGAGGGCGTGCTCAACATCAACGGCACCCCGGTCAAGCGCGAGATGATCGGCCCGGACCGGGACAAGGATTCGACCGGGCATGTCGTGCCGGTAACGGTCTATGAGGAGACGCTGCCCAACGGGGTCACCCACAAGATCCAGGAAATCGCCGACAACGGACCGCTCGACAATACCGGCGTCTACAACGTGCCCGAGGGCCATTATTTCATGATGGGCGACAATCGCGACCGCTCCCAGGACAGCCGGGTGCTGTCGGTCGTCGGCTTCGTGCCCGTCACCAATCTGATCGGCAAGGCCGAGGCGCGCTTCTTCTCGATGACCGACGACATTCCGCCATGGCAGATCTGGCGCTGGCCCGGCAATCTCCGCCTCGATCGGATGTTCCAGTCCGTCTACCCATGAGTCGCCGCATCAAGCCGCTGAGTGGGCTCGAGGAACGGATTGGATACCGTTTCGGGTCCCAGGACCTGCTCGCTCAGGCGGTGACGCATTCGAGCGCCGTCGCGCCCACCAAGCGCACCGCTCAGTCCTATCAGCGCCTCGAATTTCTCGGCGATCGCGTGCTTGGCCTGGTCGTTGCCGACCTTCTCAACCGCGAAATGCCCGACGCCAATGAAGGCGAACTGTCCCGCGCCCTCAATGCCCTTGTCCGGCGCGAGACCTGCGCCGAGGTGGCGCGCGACCTCGATATCGGCGCCTTCGTGCGCCTCGGGGAAGCCGAGGCGCGCACCGGCGGCGCCGACAAGAGCGCCATTCTCGCCGACGTCGCCGAGGCCCTGATCGGCGCCATCTATCTCGATGCAGGGCTGGAGGCGGCCGCGGGCTTCGTCACCCGCGAATTCGGGGCGCGCATGGACCCGGCGACCTCGCGGCGCGCCGATGCCAAGACCGCCCTGCAGGAATGGGCCCAGGCGCGCGGGCTCGAACCGCCCTCCTATGACGAAGTGACGCGCAGCGGACCCGACCACGCCCCGGTATTCGTAATCGCAGTCTCCGTCGCCGGATTCGAAGCGGCCACGGCGGAAGGACCATCGAAAAAGCTTGCCGAACACCAGGCCGCAGAGGCCTTCTTGCGGCGTGAAAGCATCTGGAGGCGCGGCTGATGACCGACGACCCGAGCACTCATTGCGGATTTGTCGCGCTGGTTGGCGCGCCCAATGCCGGCAAGTCGACGCTTTTAAACACCCTGGTCGGCGCCAAGGTGTCGATCGTCACCCACAAGGCGCAGACGACCCGCTCCCAGATTCGCGGTGTCGTTACCACCGGCTCGAGCCAGTTGATCTTCATCGACACGCCGGGCATCTTCACCGCCAGCCGCCGGCTCGATCGTGCCATGGTCGAGGCGGCATGGAGCGCCGCCGCCGGCGCCGACATCGTGGCGCTGGTCATCGACGCGGTCAGGGGCCTCAACCCCGACAACGAAGCGGCCATCAAGGGCCTCGAGAATTTGCGCGGCCCGAAAATCCTCATCATCAACAAGATCGACCGCAAGCAGCCGCAGGACCTGCTGGCGCTGACCGAGGCGCTCAACAAGCGCATGGACTTCGCCCATACTTTCATGGTCTGCGCCCAGAGCGGCGAGGGCGTCGCCGATTTCATCAAGACCTGTCACGACATGGCGCCGCCCGGCCCCTGGCACTTCCCCGAGGACCAGCTGTCCGACCTGACCCAGGCGCTGACGGCGGCCGAGGCGACGCGCGAAAAGCTGTTCATGCGGGTACATGACGAGATCCCCTACAACACCACGGTCGAGACCGAGCGCTTCCAGGTCCAGAAGGACGGCTCGTTCCGCATCGACCAGGTGGTCTATGTCGCCCGCGCCAGCCACAAGAAGATCATCCTCGGCAAGAGTGGCCAGACCATCAAGGCCATCGGCATGGAGGCCCGCAAGGACCTTTCCGAGATGTTCGGCGTGCCGGTGCACCTGTTCCTGTTCGTCAAGGTGCGCGAGAACTGGACCGACAAGCCCGAGCACTACGAGGAAATGGGACTGGAGTTCCCGGCGAAGTAGATGTGTCGCGCGACGACTCGGACTGGTTGCATTTCTGTGTCATAAGGCGACGCTGAGCCCAAAGCTCGATCCGGGAATGCATTCAGAAAGGCGAATGGTCAATTGAGCCACGAGCACGAGCCAGACCTTCTGCAACCCGAATGGTCGAAGGCCCAGGAGTTCCTTGTCTGGCATCGAATTGCTTGTGTCATCAAGTTTCCCTGAAGGGGTCGGGCAGGAGACACTATGATCTTGACCTTCGACCCTCCCATCCATCCCGGCGAAATCCTCCGTGAGGAATATCTGAAGCCCTGCGGCGTCAGTGCCGGCGCGCTGGCGCGCCTGCTCAACGTGCCGCGCACGCGCATTGAGCGCATCGCCGCCGAGCAGACCGGTATCAAGCCGGACACGGCATTGCGGCTGGGCAAGCATTTCGGCACGACACCGAATCTCTGGCTCAACATGCAGATGGCTTACGATCTGGCCGTGGAGCGTCGCGCCAAGGCGGACGAGATTGCGGCCATTCCGGAACGCGAGGCTGGATAGTTCTTCGTCTCCCTCCCCTTGATGGGGAGGGTGGCCCGGCGGAGCCGGGTCGGGTGGGGCGGGGCCACAAGCGCCGGCGCATGACCCCCACCCGGTCTCACGACGGACTTAGCAAGGGCTAAGTCCTGTTCGACTCACCCTCCCCACAAGGGAGAGGGAAAAACCGGCGCTATTTGGGTCGGAAGGAGTGGCTGAATCGCATGCAATGGAGCGCTGACGGCCTGATCATCGGCGTCCGCCGTCACGGCGAAACTTCCGTCATCCTCGAGGCCATGGTCGTCGATCACGGTCGCTGCCTTGGCCTCGTGCGTGGTGGGCGCTCGCGGCGGCAGGCGGCGGTGCTGCAGCCGGGGAATACCGTGGCGCTGACCTGGCGGGCGCGGCTCGAGGACCATCTCGGCCTGTTCGCCGTCGATCTCATCACCGCCCGCGCCGCCCGCCTGATCGAGGATCGCACGAAGCTCTATGCGTTCCAGCTCGCCGCCGACCATCTGCGCCTCCTGCCCGAGCGCGACCCGCACAATGAGCGCTTGGGCGAAATCCTTGCCCTGATCGACGGCGATGCCGACCCGATCGTGCTCGGCACTGCCCTGGCGCGGCTCGAGATGCACCTGCTCGACGATCTCGGTTTCGGCCTCGATCTGGCCGCCTGTGCCGTGACCGGCGACAGCGACGGGCTTGCCTATGTCTCGCCGCGTTCGGGCCGGGCCGTGACGCGCGAAGGGGCGGGCATTTACGCCGACCGGCTGCTGGCGCTGCCAGGGTTTTTCGTCGGCGACGATAGGGCGTCGGCGGCCGATATCGCCGCCGCCTTTCGCCTGACCGGCCATTTCCTCAACGAACATGTGTGGGGACCGCGCCAGATCGCCCCACCATCGACGCGCGAGACACTGATTGCTGCGCTCAGCGGACTATAATCGCCGCTGATTCGAAAGGGCGTGCGGATCGCATGCCTGGTTCTTGGTGGTCGCATGTTCGAACCGGAAAAGTGGGAACCACTTTTCGAGGAACATGCTCCAGTGGTCGCATCGTCGTCGCGAAAAAGCCGGCGTCCACTTTTTCGCACGATGCTGGTAAGGAGGCCCGATGGCCGATCTGTTGATACCGGAGGCCGACGGCCAGCGCATCGTCGACCTCAGGCAGGCGCTCGAGGAGCGCTATTTAAGCTATGCCCTTTCCACCATCACCCAGCGGGCGCTGCCCGATGCCCGCGACGGGTTGAAGCCGGTGCATCGGCGCATCCTGCATGCCATGCGCCTTTTGCATCTCGACCCCGGCCAGGGCTACAAGAAATCGGCCCGCGTCGTCGGCGATGTCATCGGCAAATTCCATCCGCATGGCGAGCAGTCGATCTACGATGCCCTGGTTCGTCTCGCCCAGGATTTCGCCTTGCGGTATCCGCTCGTCGACGGCCAGGGCAATTTCGGCAATATCGACGGCGATAGCGCCGCCGCCATGCGCTACACCGAGAGCCGGATGACCGATGTCGCGGCGCGGCTTATGGAAGGCATCACCGAGAACGCCGTCGATTTCCGCGACACCTATGACGGCGAGGACGAGGAGCCCGTGGTGCTTCCGTCCAACTTCCCCAACCTTCTGGCCAATGGTTCGTCCGGGATCGCCGTCGGCATGGCGACGTCGATCCCGCCGCACAATGTCGCCGAACTGTGCGACGCGGCGCTGCATATGATCCACCATCCGGACGCGACCTCGACCGATCTCGTCCAGTTCGTGCCCGGCCCGGACTTTCCGACCGGCGGCATCATCGTCGAGCCGCGCGAGAGCATCGTTTCGGCCTACGAGACGGGCAGGGGCGCCTTCCGCGTCCGCGCCCGCTGGACCACCGAGGATGGCGGCCGCGGCACCTATCTGATCGTCGTCACCGAGATCCCCTACGGCGTGCAGAAATCGCGGCTGGTCGAAAAGATCGCCGAGCTCCTGCTGGCCCGGAAACTGCCGCTCCTCAAGGACGTGCGCGACGAAAGCGCCGAGGATGTGCGGCTGGTGCTCGAACCCAGGAGCCGCACCGTCGATCCGGTCCTGTTGATGGAATCGCTGTTCCGTACCACTGAGCTCGAAACGCGCGTGCCGCTCAACCTCAACGTCCTCGACAGGGGCACGGTGCCCAAGGTCATGAGCCTTGCCGAGGCGCTCGGCGCCTGGCTGCAGCATCGCAAGGACGTGCTCGTCCGGCGCTCGCGCCACCGGCTCGACCAGATCGCGCACCGGCTCGAGGTGCTGGGCGGCTATCTCATCGCCTATCTCAACCTCGACGAAGTCATCCGCATCATCCGCGAGGAGGACGAGCCCAAGGCGGTGATGATGGCGCGCTGGGATCTCAGCGACGTGCAGGTCGAGGCCATTCTCAACATGCGGTTGCGTGCCCTAAGAAAGCTCGAGGAGATCGAGATCCGCACCGAGCACAAGGCGCTGACCGATGAACAGGAGCATCTTCGGACCCTGCTCGAGTCGAGCCGCCGGCTCTGGGGCGTCATCACCACCGAGATCGGCGAACTGAAAAAGGCCTATGGCGCAAACACGGCGCTGGGCAAGCGCCGCAGCAGTTTTGCCGACGCGCCTGCCGCCGGCGATGTCGATCTCGACACTGCCCTGATCGAGCGCGAGCCGATCACCGTGATCCTTTCCGAAAAGGGCTGGATCCGCGCCATCAAGGGCCATGCCGAGACCGAGGTCAACGGCTTCAAGTCCGGCGACGCCCTCAAGCAGGCGCTCAGATGCGAGACGACCGACAAGCTCCTGCTGCTGACCACCGACGGCAAGGTGTTCACGCTTGCCGCCGACAAGCTGCCGGGCGGCCGCGGCTTCGGCGAGCCGGTCAGGATCATGGTCGATTTCGGCGAAGGCCACGATACCGTTGCCCTGTTCGTCTACCGGCCGGGCAAGAAGCGCCTGCTCGTCTCCACCGTCGGCAACGGTTTCATCGTTGCCGAGGACGAACTGATCGCCAACACGCGCAAGGGCCGGCAGGTGCTCAACGTGGTGGGCGAGGTCGAGGCCCGGCTCTGCGTGCCGGCGGAGGGCGACATGGTCGCAACCATCGGCCTTAATCGCAAGCTGCTGGTCTTTCCGCGCGACCAGGTGCCGGAAATGGCGCGCGGCAAGGGCGTTCGCCTGCAGAAATACCGCGACGGCGGCATTTCCGACGCGCAAGTCTTTGTCGCCGGGGAGGGCCTCAGCTGGACCGATTCCTCCGGCCGCACCTTCGTGAAGTCGATGGCCGACCTCGCCGACTGGATCGGCGACCGCGCCCAGCCCGGCCGCCAGCCGATGTCGGGCTTTCCGCGCAACAACAGGTTTTCCGGTTAGACAATTTCACGTTTTAACGAAAACAGGCGGCTTGGCACCTGTCACCTCTCCCTTTGGGGGAGAGGTCGGACCGTAGCAAGGCGAAGGTCCGGGTGAGGGGGCCTTTGCTCAGCGTTTGCCGCAAGGCCCCCTCACCCGCCGCTTCGCGTCGACCTCTCCCCCAAAAGGAGAGGCGAAAGAGGCATCCGCTTCCATCAAGATATGAAACGCTTCAGCTCGGTCGGCTCGTCGCGGCGGCCGGGTAGGGCGGCGGGCTGTCCGAGGGCACGCGGTACCACTCGATATCCTGGCACAGAACGATCAGGGCGCAGCCGGTCAGCTTGATGCGCTGCAAATCGACCAGCTGCAGCTTGCCGTAATAGGTGTTGCCGTCCTCGGGGTTGTAGATTTCCCCTTCAAAGGCGGTCGCCGACAATTGTCTGCCCAGCGTCAGCAGCGGCATGCCGAGCAGCGGACGGGTCCGCAGCGCCGGGTCCTTGTTTTTCACGTCGGTGATGTTCTCGATGCCGATCGCGTCGATCTTGTCCTGGGAATCGGCGTATTCCTCGGGAATGACGATGCGCGACAGGTAGCCGCACAGGCCTTGCGGACAATAGGCAACGGTGATCTCGGCCTGCTCTTCGGTCGTCCAGATGCCGAGAATCGGATCGTCTTCCTGGGCGAGGCCGGGTGTCGCAGCCGCCGCCATCGCCAGAATGCCAAGACCCGCCAAGACCCGCCGCATGCCTGCCTCCTCGTCACCGGCCGCCAGAGTGCCGGGCAAGTCTTAACGCCCGGTCGACGGCACAAGCAAACCTTGCGCCGCCGCCTCAGTGGAATGGCACTGGACGCGCGTCGACACAAGGCTTGATTGTTGTCGCCAAAACGGCTTTAAGCGGCGGCGGAGAGGTGGCCGAGTGGTCGAAGGCACGCCCCTGCTAAGGGCGCATACGCCAAAAGCGTATCGAGGGTTCGAATCCCTTCCTCTCCGCCATTCCTCGAACGGACGTATCGCTTCTCCTAACACCTTGAATGGCAAGGTGGTTTTGGATTCGGAAACCTGTTTCAGGGCACCATTGCAAACAATCGGCGAAGGCCAGTTCCGAGACCGGTCTTGGGTATTCCCGTTTGCCCAAAGCCAATCAAACCGCATGGTTTGGGGAAATTGGAATTCCACCACTGGCACCATTGCTTCCGCGCTCTTCTGGTGCCCCATGCTCCAGGCTCGCGTCAGTCCGGACGCTGCTTGAGCACATGCGGCGGCCGGCTGGGATCGCCAGCCGTCTCGCCCAGCAATGCCAGCAATCCGCGCAAGAGCGATGTCGGGTCGGGCGGGCAGCCCGGAATGTGAAGATCGACCGGAATGACGGCGGAAACGCCGCCAAGCACGGCGTAACTTCCCGCAAAGCACCCGCCGTCGCGGGCGCAATCGCCGACGGCGACGACCCATTTCGGCGCCGGCGTCGCATCATAGGTTCGCTTCAGCGCCTCGGCCATGTTCTTCGTGACCGGCCCGGTCACGAGCAGCATGTCGGCATGGCGCGGCGAGGCGACGAATTTCAATCCGAAGCGCTCGATGTCGAAATAGGCATTGTTGAGGGCATGGATTTCGAGTTCGCAGCCATTGCACGAGCCGGCATCGACCTCGCGGATCGAAAGGCTTCGTCCCAGCCGTCGGCGCGCCGAATTGGCGAGCGCCTTCGTCAGTTCCTCGATCGCCGCTTGGTCTTCGGCCGGAGCCGATTCGGTCAGCGGGCGCCTGAAAAGGCTTTCGAACAAGAGCTTGCGCATGGCCCGCCTAGAGGTCGTGCCCCGAATAGGAGCAGTTGAACGACTTGTTGCACAGGGGGAAGTCGGCAACGATATTATTCTCGACGACCGCTTCGAGCAGCGGCCACTGGAACCAGGACGGATCGCGCAGATGGCACCGCTCCACCAGCCCGTCCGTCCCGATCCGCAACCAGACCAGCACGTCGCCGCGGAAGCCTTCGACAAGGGCCAGGCCCTCGGCTTTTGCATAAGGCGCTGTCGGCGCGCAAAGGATCGGTCCCTCGGGTAGCCGGGCAAGAATCCGGTCGACCAGATCGAGGCTTTGCTCGACCTCGCCTATGCGAATCCAGACGCGGGCATTGACATCGCCATCCACGCGGACCGGCACGTCGAATGCCAGATCGTCATAGGGGGCGTAGGCCAGCGCCTTGCGCGCGTCGAAAAGACGCCCGGAAGCCCGGCCGACAAAGCCGCCGGCCCCGAACGCCGCCGCGAGCTCTGCGGACAGAAAGCCGGTCTTGACCGTGCGGTCCTGCAGCGAGGGTGTGTCGTCATAGAGTTCGACAATAGCGGGGAAGCGCTTGCGGACATGATCGGTCATGGCGCTTATGGCGGCGGCGCCCTCTGCCGACAGGTCGGTCGCGACGCCGCCGGGCACGATGCGGTCGAACATCAGCCGGTGTCCGAAGGCCTTGGCGGCGGCACGCAGGACCTGCTCGCGCAAGACGGCGCAATGCGCCGGCATCAGCGCAAAGGCGGCATCGTTGCACACGGCGCCGATGTCGCCGAGATGGTTGGCCAGCCGCTCGAGTTCGGCCATAAGGGCACACAGCCAAATGGCGCGGTCGGGCGGATCAATGCCGAGCGCCGCCTCCGCCGCGCGCGCGAACGCGAAGGAATAGGCGATTGAACTGTCCCCTGAGATTCGCGCGGCCAACCGCGCCGCCACATCGAGGGGGGCGCCTTCGATCAGCTTGTTGGTTCCCTTGTGGACAAAGCCGAGCCGTTCTTCGAGCCGGACGATCGTTTCGCCATTGGCGGTGAAGCGGAAATGTCCCGGTTCGATGATGCCGGCATGCACCGGCCCGACCGGAATTTCATGCAGGCCCTCGCCTTCGGCGGCAAGAAATGCATAGGGCTTGGCTTTCGGGGCGGCCGATCTTGCGCTGCCGAGCGGGTGGCGGAGGCCCCAGCGTCCATGATCGAGCCAGGCTCGGCTGTCCGGCGCACCGTCCGCGACAAGACCCGTGAGGTCGCGCACGGCCCGTTCGGGTCGCTGGGCCGGCGCGTGAACACGCCCGACGGAAGGATAGCGTCCCTCCGGACAGGCAAGGGAAAAAACGGCAATGGCATTTGTCACGGCGTCGAGCGCCGCCAGGCGGATGCTTTCGCCGTCGCCCCAGAGCCCGAGCAGCGTCGCGTTTTCGCCGTTGAGCGCCGTCGCCAGCGCGCGCCATTCCTCGGCGTCGACGACATAGCCGGCAAAACCATGCGCGTCGCGCGCCGGCCGGCGCCGCTTGGTGATAAAGGACCAGAATGCCGTCATGCGCACCTCCCGCCGCTAGCCGAGACTGTTGGCAACGTGCTGGAACCAACCGACCAGCGGCGCGGGAAGGAAGATGCCTGCCCCGAGCACCAGCGCGAGATGGGTGTAGAGTGGCAGATAGTTGACCTTGACGGGCGCCATGTTGCCGGTCGGCGCACCGAAGACGATGTCGGTTGCGCGCAGGACCAGCGCACCGAAGGCGACGAGAAGTCCGAAGACCAGGACCACCGCCAGAGCCGGCTGCGATGCGAATGCGGTACTGACGAGGAGAAACTCGCTCATGAAGATGCCGGATGGCGGCAGACCGGCAATGGCGATCACGCCGACGAGCAGACCCCAGCCGAGCGCCGGGTGGGTTTCGGTCAAGCCGCGGATATCGGCGATCTTCTGGGTGCCCTTGATCTGGGCCGTATGGCCGACGGCGTAAAAGATCGCCGACTTGGTCAGCGAATGCATCACCATGTGCAAAAGTCCGGCGAAATTGGCCAGGGGTCCGCCAAGGCCGAAGGCGAAGACGATGATGCCCATGTGCTCGATCGAGGAATAGGCAAAGAGCCGTTTGATGTCGCGCCGGCGGTAGAGCATGAAGGCGGCAAAGACCAGCGACAACAGGCCCATCGACATCATCAGCGGTCCCGGCCCGATGGCGCCGGGATTGGCGGCGAACAGGATCTTGAAGCGCAGCACCGCGTAGAGCGCGACGTTGAGCAAAAGGCCGGACAGAACCGCCGAGATCGGCGTCGGGCCCTCGGCATGGGCAT
>JAHJQZ010000066.1 GCA_018818925.1 Alphaproteobacteria bacterium | reverse complement strand
GTCGCGATGGGTCAGCTTGAACCAGGCGCGGGCGAAGGCGTCGGCGAACTGGTCAGGGCTCTGGTGGAAGCGTTTGGAGATCGGGCCGTAGACGGGATCGAGCTTCATCGCCATGTCGGCGGTCGACATCATGATCGAGACGCGTCTGCCCGAACCGTCGACTTCGGGCGCCATGTCCTCGGCCTCGAGGCCGATCGGATGCCAGATCCAGGCGCCTGAAGGGCTCTTGGTCTTTTCCCAATCGTACTTGAACAAGACGTCGAAATAGCCGGTGTCCCAGCGCGTCGGATTGGGCGTCCAGGCGCCTTCGAGGCCCGAGGTGATGGTGTCGACACCCTTGCCGGACTTGTATGTCGAGAGCCAGCCGAAACCCATTGCTTCCATCGGCGCGGCTTCCGGCTCGGGGCCGACCTGGTCGACCGGACCATTGCCATGCGTCTTGCCGAAGGTGTGCCCGCCCGCGGTCAGGGCCACGGTCTCCTCGTCGTTCATCGCCATGCGGGCGAAGGTCTCGCGGATGTCCCTGGCCGAGGCGAGCGGATCGGGATTGCCGTCCGGGCCTTCCGGGTTGACGTAGATGAGGCCCATCTGGACGGCGGCCAGCGGGTTTTCGAGGTCGCGGTCGCCCGAATAGCGCGCCAGCTCGTGATCGGAGGTGGCGAGCCACTCGTCTTCGGCGCCCCAGTAGACGTCTTCTTCCGGCTCCCATGTGTCGGCGCGGCCGCCGGCGAAGCCGAAGGTCTTGAACCCCATCGATTCGAGCGCGACATTGCCGGCCAGAACGATGAGGTCCGCCCAGGAGATGCGGTTGCCGTATTTCTGCTTGATCGGCCACAACAGGCGCCGCGCCTTGTCGAGATTGCCATTGTCCGGCCAGGAATTGAGCGGCGCGAAACGCTGCTGGCCGCCGCCGGCGCCGCCACGGCCGTCGCCGGTGCGGTAGGTGCCCGCCGCGTGCCAGGCCATGCGGATCATCAGCCCGCCGTAATGGCCGTAATCGGCCGGCCACCAGTCCTTGGAATCGGTCATCAGCGCCGTCAGGTCGGCCTTCAATGCCTTATAGTCGAGCTTGCCGAAGGCCTCGGCATAGGCGAACCCGGACCCCATCGGGTCGGACAGGGCCGAGTTCTGGTGCAGGATTCTGAGATTGAGCTGGTTCGGCCACCAATCCTTGTTGGTGCGCATGCCGATGCTGGTCGTGCCGTGGATGACCGGGCATTTGCCGGCGCTGGCGATCTTTTCGTCCATGAATGTCTCCGAATGTCTGCCGCTGAAAAAGGGGCGCCGGACTCCCGGCCCGGCTTTCGCGCAAAAGGATAGAAGCCATGCGCTTCAAAAGCCAATTGATAAATATGTGTCAATTGATAAGATAAACTAATGATTGATCTGACCCTCAGGCAGCTCCGCTTCGTGCTCGCCCTTGCCGATGCCGCCCATTTCGGCCGCGCCGCCGAAGCTTGCGGCGTGACCCAGCCGGCGCTGAGCCAGCAGGTTCGCCAGATCGAGGCGGCCTTCGGCGTTCGCCTGTTCGAGCGCACCACCCGCGCCGTGCATCCGACTCCATTCGGCCGCGAATTCCTCGCCCGCGCCGCACTTGTCGTCGCTGGAGCCGACGCGCTCGCTGCTTTCGCGCAAAGCCCAGGCGGCCGCCCGACCCGGCCCCTGCGCTTCGGCCTCATCCCGACCATCGCGCCCTATCTTTTGCCCGACATCTATCCGGCCTTGCGGCGCGCCCTGCCCGACATCGCCGTCACCGCCTCGGAGGCGCGCACCGATCACCTATTGGCCGGATTGCGCTCCGGCGAGACCGATCTCGCCCTCATCGCCACCGAGGCGCCCAAGGGGGCCGGACTTGCCGAGGCACCGCTCTTTGCCGACCCCTTCGTTCTCGCCGCGCCGCGCGCCGCCGCCATGCATGGCCCGGTCCGCCTCGCCGAGCTGCCGCGCCAAAGCATCCTCTTGCTCGACGAGGGCCATTGCCTGCGCGACCAGGCCATCGACGCCTGCGCCTTGCGGGACCGCGATCTCGGCCAGAGCTTTTCGGCGACTTCTCTTTCGACCATCGTCGAATTCGTCGCCAACGGCCAGGGCATCACGCTCCTGCCGTCCATCAGCCTCAGGAAGGAAGCCGCCGACAGGCGCATCGCCCTGCACGAACTCGAAGCGCCGGGCGCCGGGCGGATGCTGCGGCTGGTCTGGCGCGCCGACACGCCGTTTGCGGCACTGTTTGAGGAGATTGCCGATGTGATCCGAGGGCTTGGAGAGACGCGGCTGGCGGAACCTCTGGTAGGGTGAATCCGGAACCAGCCACACATTCTTCGTCATTCCCGACCTGATCGGGAATCCAGTGCGAGGCGTCCGCCGAGCGTATGAGTCCACTGGCGCTCAGGACTGCGCGCCGCTGGATTCCCGCCTGCGCGGGAATGACGTTGAGAATTTACTTCCGTTCCCGTGTCTCCAGGAACTTCATCTTCGGCCATTCCTTCGTCATATGTCCGAGAAACCAGCGGTCGCGGACGAGGAAAACCGGGGCGCCGGTGCGGTCCTCGGCGATGGTCGAGCGGTTCTTGGCAATGAAGCGGTCGACCTCGCCCTTTTCGTCCGAATGCAGCCAGCGCGCCGTCTCGATGCCGAAGCTTTCGGTGATGATCGGCACGCCGTATTCGCTGTCGACGCGGGCGGTGAGTACGTCGAGCTGCAGCGCTCCGACAACACCGACGATCCAGTCCGAGCCGATGATCGGGCGGAAGACCTGCGTCACGCCTTCCTCGGAAAGATCGGTCAGCGCCTTGGACAGCTGCTTGGCCTTGATCGGGTCGCGGAGGATGACGCGGCGGATGATTTCCGGGGCGAAGTCCGGCACGCCGGTCACCTCGACCTCGCGACCCTCGGACAGGGTGTCGCCGACGCTCAAGGTACCGTGGTTCGGAAAGCCGACGACGTCGCCGGCCACCGCCTCGTCGGCCGTCTCGCGCTCGCGAGCGAAAAAGAACATCGGACTGGTCACCGTGATGTCCTTGCCCTTCTTGACGTTGTGCAATTTCATGCCGCGCCGGAAGGTACCCGAGCATATGCGCACGAAAGCCACGCGGTCGCGGTGGTTCTTGTCCATGTTGGCCTGGACCTTGAACACGAACCCGGTGACGTCGGTGTTGTCCGGCTGGATCGGTTCGGGTTCGGCCGGCTGCGGCTGCGGCGAGGGAGCCCAGCGCGCCACGGCATCGAGCAGGTCCGGTACGGCAAGGCTGCGGATGGCCGAACCGAAAAACACCGGGGTCAGGTGCCCGGCGCGATAAAGCTCGAGATCGAATGGCGGCGAGAGCTCCCGCGCCAGTTCCAGCCCCTCGAAACCATGAGCCCAGTCACGGTCCTCGAAGCCGGTCCCGGCCTTGTCCTCGAGTTCGGCGACCGTTTCCGGCCGGGCCTCGCCATGCGGGCCAACGACCCTGCCGGACATCAGGTCGAGCACGCATTGCAGACCGACGCCCATGCCGACCGGCCAGTTGGCCGGCGTCACGTCGAGCGCCAGGGTGTTGGCGATCTCGTCGAGGATTTCGAGCGGATCGCGGCCCTCGCGGTCGATCTTGTTGACGAAGGTGATGATTGGGATGTTGCGAAGCCGGCAGATCTCGAAGAGCTTCAGCGTCTGCGCCTCGATGCCGCGCGCCGCGTCGATCACCATGACGGCGCTGTCGACCGCTGTCAGCGTCCGGTAGGTGTCCTCGGAAAAGTCCGAGTGACCCGGCGTATCCAAAAGGTTGAAGGTCAGCCCGCCGCGCTCGAAGGTCATGACCGAGGAGGTGACCGAGATGCCGCGCTTTTGTTCGATCTCCATCCAGTCCGACTGCGTCCGCCGCCTTTCGCCGCGCGCCCGAACCTGCCCGGCGAGCTGGATCGCGCCCGAGGCCTTGAGCAGATGCTCGGTCAACGTCGTCTTGCCGGCGTCCGGATGGGAAATGATCGCGAAAGTGCGGCGGGTTTCATAGGGTGCGGGCATGTATCGGGAAGGGCTCGGAAAGGATCGGGGCTAGCGCATGACCCTTTGCGGGTCAAAGGTCAAGGCCTGGCTTGAATTCCGGCCTGCGCCAGACTATTCTTACGACTAGGTTATCGAACGAAATCAGGTAAGAAGTGACCGACACCGCGACCCTGTCCTCTAAGTTCCAGATATCGGTGCCCAAGGCCGTGCGTGAAAAGACCGGCTGGAAGGCTGGCCAGAAGCTGGTTTTCCTGCCCAAGGGCAACGGTCTGTTGCTCGTGCCCATTCCCGACCGCGCCGCCTTGGCCGGCTCGATGCGGGGCGCCGGCACCGACGACCTCCGCGACCGCGCCAACCGCTTCTGACCGGACGGAGCCGCAGGTGATACTTGTTGATACCTCCGCTTTCGTCGAATGGCTGATCGGCTCGAAGAGCGGCGCCGCGCTGATCCCGCTGCTGCCAGAGCCGGACGCCTGGCTCGTGCCGACGCTCGTGCAGCTCGAACTTGCCAAATGGGTCACGCGCGAGCGCGGCGAGGAAAAGGCCGACGAGGTGATCGCTTTCACCGAATCCTGCCGCGTCGTGCCGCTCGACACCGTCACCGCCTTGCGCGCCGCCGAACTCTGCCGTCTGCACAAGCTCGCGACTGCCGACGCCGTCATTTATGCCACGGCGCTGGAACAGGGCGCGCGATTGCTTACCTGCGACGCCCATTTCGAGGATCTCGACGGCGTCGACTATCACCGGAAATGGAAGGCCTAGCCCTTTTGCGCCACCACGAGATGCCCCGGTGACGGCGCCTCGTCCTCGTCGCGCACGTTGATCTCGTCGAGGGTGAGGAGGGCGAAACCCGCTGCCGCGAGTTCGGACCGCAAATAGGCCTCCGCGTGCAGGAACCGCCTGTTCACTCCGACGGCATACCGGCCGGTTTCCGAGGCGAGCTTTTCGGTCGAAAAGGCGAAAACGCCTTTCGGCCGCAATGCCGCGGCGACGCCGGTGAACAGGTTTTCGACCGCGCCAAGATAGGGCAGGACGTCGGCGGCCAGCACCAGATCGAACGGGGCTTCCTCGTTGTCGGCGAGAAAGTCGACGATCTCGCCGACATAGAGCCCGTCATAGCAATCCTTGTCCTCGGCGAAGTCGACCATCGTTGCGGCGATATCGATGCCGATGATCTCGCGGGCGCAATCGCGCATGGCTTCGGCGCAAAGCCCGGTACCGCAGCCGAGATCGAGCATGCGCGCGAACGGTGTCAGTTCGAGCGCGTCGAGCTTTTTGCGGACGAGATTGGGAACGTCGTAATGGAGC
>JAHJQZ010000065.1 GCA_018818925.1 Alphaproteobacteria bacterium | reverse complement strand
CCTGGGCGGTGATCTTCATGTTGGTGGCGGCGTCGATCGCGCGGGCGCTGTCGCGCCACAGGATCGAGGCGGCAGCCTCGGGCGAGGCGACGGTGTAGATCGCGTGCTCGAGCATCAGGATGCGGTTGGCCGAGGCGATTGCGACGGCACCGCCGGAGCCGCCCTCGCCGACGACCACGGAGATCAGCGGCACCCCTAGTCCGATGCAGGCATCCGTCGAACGTGCGATGGCTTCGGCCTGGCCACGTTCCTCGGCGCCGATGCCCGGATAGGCGCCGGCCGTGTCGACGATGGTGATCACGGGCATTGCGAAGCGGTCGGCCATGGCCATCAGGCGGATGGCCTTGCGGTATCCCTCGGGGCGGGCCATGCCGAAATTGTGCTTGATGCGGCTTTCGGTGTCCGAGCCCTTTTCGTGGCCGATCAGCATCACGGAGCGTCCCGCGAAACGGCCCATGCCGCCGATGATCGCGTAGTCTTCCGCGAAATAGCGGTCGCCGGCGAGCGGCGTGAAATCCTCGATCAACGCGGTCACGAAGGCCATGCAGTGTGGCCGGTCGGGATGGCGCGCGACCTGCGTCTTCTGCCACGGGCTCAGCTTGGCGTAGGTGTCGGCAAGCGCCTGCCGCGCCTTCTGCTGTAGCTTTTCGATTTCCTCGGAAATCGAGACCGAATCTTCTTCACTGCTGATGGTCTGAAGATCGGCCACCTTACTTTCCAGTTCAGCGATCGGCTTCTCGAAGTCGAGGTAGGTCCTGATGGTCGGCAATTGCGGCTCACGGGTTAAGGTTCCGGCTCACTCTATATCTAGTGCATGCGGGTCATGACAACCAGCGTTGCGATCCCGGCTCCGGCATTGAAATCAAAGGGCTACTTAACGGTGGCCTTGGCCTGGGCCAAGGGGTGGTGGTCGTTAACCAGTTTTTTGAGGCGTTCTTCGAGAACGTGGGTGTAAATTTCTGTTGTTGAAATATCGGCGTGGCCGAGCAGTTGCTGGACGGCGCGAAGGTCGGCGCCGCGGTCGAGCAGGTGGCTTGCGAAGGCGTGGCGCAGGACATGGGGGCTGACACGCTCGGGCGCCAATCCGGCTCTGATGGCGAGTTCCTTGAGGTCCTGGGCAAAGCGCTGGCGGGTGAGGTGCCCCTCCGCGCTCGATGAGGGAAACAGCCATTTGCTTTCCGTTGCCCGCGCGCTTGCCGGATCCGTTTCGCCGGTGGGCGTCAGGCCGAGATATCGGTCGAGGGCTTGCCGGGCAGGACGGCTGAGCGGCACCTGGCGCTCGCGGCCGCCCTTGCCCTTGATCGTGAGCAGGCGGTCATCACCGCGCAGGACTGAACGTGGCAGTGATACCAGTTCCGTAACGCGCAGGCCGGTAGCGTAGAGCAATTCCAGAAGACAGTGAAAGCGAATGGCGCGGGCGCGGTCCTTGCCGGTTGACTGCGCAACCATCTTCTCTGCGATCTCGATGAGGCGGTCGACCTCGGCGACGCTCAAAGTCTTCGGCAGGGCGCGCTCGCGTTTGGGGCCGGCAATCGCGAAGGCGGGATTGTCTGCAAGGATGTTCTCTGCGACGAGGAATTTCATGAACTGACGGATCGCCGATAGCCGCCGGGCGCGTGAGGCGGGGGCCAGGCCGTGCCCCGCCTGCGCGCGCATGTAGGCAGTTATCTCAGCCGGCGAGATCGTTTCGAGGGGGTGGTTCCCGGATTCGAGGAAAGCGATGAAATCGGAGAGGTCGCGCGTGTAGCCGTCGAGCGTGTTCGCTGCGACACCGCGCTCGGCGGTGATCGTTTCCAGGAAGGCTGCAAGATGCTGGCGGTTCGTCTGCATGGTGCAATGGCTCGAAGAATCGGTCGGTGCGCGGGCACGCTACCCGATTTGACGGGTGCATGGCCAATCCATCAGAACGCGGCGCCACGCGCGTCGCGGCGATCGGTCCGGGCGGCCTCGGGAAGACCCATACGGCTCTAGCGCGCGCCGGTGCGGGGCCAGTCGGCGAACAGGACTTCGAAGCCGATGCGGCGGGCGTCTTTTTCCAGGCCGGCGCGCTTCAAGGCGCGGATCGTCTCGCCGAGGCCGAGGAGATGGGTAGCGGTCGTGCCTTCCGGGGCGATTGTGCGCAGCGCATAAAGGGCGGTGGATGCAACCTGTCCAGCTTCCGAGGCTTGCTTCATGGCTGTCAGGATCCCGGTCTCAGGAAGATGTCCAGCCTGCGGCTGGCTGCTGCGGCTGGCCAGATCCCAGAGCGGAATCGGGACGTTGTAGTCGAGGGCATCGAGGACGGTCGCGAGGCGATGCAGCGCATCTTGCGAAAAACGGCCCTGGAGGGCGAGGTTTTCGAGCACGGAGATACTGCGGCCGCGATTGTTGTCACTGACTTCGGGGTCGGCAATGTCGAGCAGCACCAACCAATGGTCGAGGGCTTCATAGGCGCCGCCGGCCGTATCGAGTGAGCGCAGCCAGACGCGGGCGCCGCGATAATCACTGGCGGCTGCCAGCGTCTCGACCGCGGTTTCGGTGAACCAGGAGATTTCCTGGGCCGGGCGGATGTTGCGTACGATGGGTGCGGCGGCAACGGCTACCGGGTGGAAAAGCCCGTCACCTTTCGCACTGTCCAGAAGCGAGCGGATCGCACGGGTCTTGGCGAACTGAGCCTGCTGGCCTTCGGCGGCGGCAAACTGACGGGCGCGCTCGCCTGAAGGACCGGCGTCGCCAGCCCGCCCGACCGCTGCCGCACGATAGGCGGCGGCCAGTGCGGACGGCTCGATGATATTCATTGCGGCGCCGCATTCGGCGGCCTTCAAGCGCAGGGCGGCCGGCATCTTGTCATCTCGTGAGACGAGTTGCAGAAAGCCTGCGGTCGCCCGGGCCAGCATGCCATCCACAAGCGCCGTGTCCGGCGTGTTGAGCTTGCCGACGAGGAGGCCGTCAAGAACAGTGACTTCGCTCGGGAGCGGCGCGCGGAGTCGGTCGCCGCTGGCAATGGCTTCGAGCAGGGCAAGTGTGAACGGGCGGTTGTAACCGGCGTCGCGCGCCAGTTCGGCGGCAAGGCCGCCGGCCTTGCGATTGCCGGCGACGATCGCGCAGTAACCAGCCGATACGATCGCCTCGCCACGCATCGCCCCGGGCAATTTCGCCTGTTGAGCGACTGCGTTCTTGATACGGCCGCAACCGAGGCCGGTGTCGCCGGCTGCCAGATCGAGACGCGCCTGCAGGACATCCTGGACCGGATCGGCGGCTGCGGCGGGGTTGGTACTGGCCTCGAGGCGGCCGGCTTTGTCGAAGCGGCCGGCCTTCAGGAGCGCAGCTAACCGCACCGCATCGAGACGATCGTCGCCGATGGGCTCGGCCATGATGCGATCGAACAGCGCCGCCATCGCGGGGGAAGCCGGCGGCAAACGAACCGGCGCGAGCAGTTGTTCGGCGCCGGCAGCATCGAGGCCTTGCCACGTGCCCGCCGGCAGGGCGCCGTCGAATGAGATGACCGGGGTGAGATTGCCCCGTTCCACGACGGGTTCGGCGAAGCCCGAGGGTGGCGACGTCACCGGCGGTGGTGCGGCGTAGGTCGCGGGTGCGCCAAATGGAGCGGGAGCAGGTTGCGGGCCGCCATACGAAGGCGGTTGGCCGGAGGCGCCGTATCTGTTGGCCGGGAGGGTCGGTTGCGTCGACGGATGGGACAGGGGGGGCGGTTCATCACCGTAGCGCGGCTGATAGGGATAAGGCTGGTAGCCGCTCTGGCTGTCCCCCTGGTTGGCCCCCTGATAGGCACGTTGCGGGCTGGCATAGGGCTGGGCCGGGATTTCCGTCATCGGGGCCAGATAGGGCGCTTGAGACGTCGGTTCGGCCTGCTTCCGCCGTCGCTCGCGGGCGGCGCGACGGTCGTGCTCGGCAAAAGGGTTCCAGCCATCGTCGGCGGCGGCTGTCGTCGG
>JAHJQZ010000064.1 GCA_018818925.1 Alphaproteobacteria bacterium | reverse complement strand
TGCGGAGCGCGGATGCTGAACCAGGATCGAGATGTCGTCGCGGGCGATGAGTTCGGTAAAGCTTTGCGGCGGGTTTTCAAGTTTCGTCCTGTCATAGACGAAGGCGAAATAGCCATAGTCGACCGGCACGAATTCGGCATCTTGCCAGTCGATCGGCAGGTCGAGGCCGGATGTATCGAGGCCATGGGCGGCGAAAAGGCCGGTTGCCCGCGCCTCGCCGGCAATGGCGGTGTCAAGGCCGAGGACGATGTCGGCGCTTGTCGTGTCGCCTTCGAGCTGGACGCGCCGCAAGGCGCCGATCGAGGAATCGGTTGCGACAAATCGGACGGTGCAGCCGCACTCGGCCTCGAAACCGGCCTTCAGCTGCGGGCCTGGTCCCCATTCGGCGGCAAAGGCGTCATAGGTGTAGATGATCAGCTCCGGCCTGTCCTCGGACAGGGCCGACAGGGTCGACAGCGATAGCAGTATGGCTGCCAAAACGAGTGCGCGGAACATGGTCCGGTTCCTTTCGTTTTCGGCATGCGAGAAAAGGAGCTTGGCGGCGTGGGTGCCGATGTGGCACCGCTTGCCGTCTCGATCTTCCTCCGCCAGCATGACCTGGTTCAGGTTCCATGGGTGTTTCTCAGCCCCCTTTTCGGGGCACCCCAGCGAGACGCGACGACACTATTCAAAGGACATGGCCGATGCAATCCCTCAACGCAGATCACGATGACGCGGTTCCGATATGGACCGACAGGCTCCTTGTCGTCGTCGGCGGCGGCGGGTTCGATCCGGCCGTGCTGCGCGACCTCGTCGGACGCGGGGCACTGGTGGTCGGGGCGGATGGCGGCGCCGACGCGGCGCTTTTGGCCGGCGTGGTGCCGGAACTGGTGATCGGCGATCTCGATTCGCTCGAGGATGTCGAAGCCTGGCGCGAACGTACCAGGGTCGTCGCTATCGACGAACAGGACACGACCGATTTCGAGAAATGCCTTTATTCGGTATCGGCGCCGCTGACCGTGGCGCTCGGCATGACCGGCGGGCGCTTCGACCACACGCTGGCGGCGCTGCATTCGGTGACGCTGCACGGCGCCAGCCGGCGGATCGTCCTGGTCGACGCGGTTGACGCCGCCATGGCGCTCAGCGGCGCGGCGGAGCTTGACCTGCCAGCCGGGACCCGCGTGTCCATCCATCCGCTCTCGACGGTGTGCTTCCTTCGCTCCGAAGGACTGAGATACCAGCTCGACGGGTTGACGCTGGCGCCGGGCCTGCGCACCGGCACGTCCAACCAGGCCAATGGCGGACGTGTCCGTATCGTTACCGATCCGAGCCAGCCCGGCGTCTATCTCCTCATCCTGCCGCTCGCGCATCTGCCGCAATTGCTGTCCATGTCCGGCTTCTGATTGCCAATGGTCGGGAAAGACGAAACGAAAGCGAGGATATCGTTCAGAAAACGCGGCCGAATGGGGCGCCTCTCGCGAGTTGTCCGGCGTGACGACCCGCTCGGCCGGCGGGGACGAACGGATGCGAATGCAATGTTAAGTCTTGACACAACAAGCGTCGAAATTTCGCACCCTTAGGCGCCGAAATGAACGAAAACCCGTCTGCGGTTTGATCGGTGTCATGTCCCGCCAGCAGCGCTTGCCCTAGAAGTCGCCTCGGAATTTCCCGAACATGATGTCGGGAGGAGTTCGGCGGCTCATGGGACCGCCGGATTGATCAAAAAAAGGGAGACTAGAATGAAACTCGCAAATCCGGCGCCACTCGGGCTGACGGGCTTCGCCCTGACGACGGCCGTCCTGTCCATGGTGAACGCCGGCCTGTTCCCCGGCCAGGCCGTGCCGATGGTGCTGGCTTCCGCCTTCGCTTTTGGCGGCACGGCACAGTTTTTTGCCGGCCTCATGGAAATGCCGCGCGGCAACACTTTCGGCTTCGTGGCGTTCTGCTCTTATGGCGCCTTCTGGTGGACCTACGGCCTGTTCGTCCTGTTCTTCGCCGATGGCGTTCCGGGTGAATTCGTCGGCTGGTGGCTGCTGCTGTGGGGCTTTTTCACCCTGATGATGTGGTTCGCCTCGCTGGCGCTCAACCGCGCCCTGCAGGCGATCTTCCTCGCGCTGTGGATCACCTTCTTCCTGCTGGCCATCAAGGATCTCACCGGTATCGGCTGGATCGGCACGATCGGTGGCTATATGGGCATTGTGACGGCGGCGCTGGCTTTCTATCTCGCGGCCGCGGAAATCATCAACGAAGCGCATGGCCGGACGATCCTGCCGATCGGCGCCAAGGCCTGAAGTCATCCGGCATTCGGGCCGGCACGCACATGCGTGGACGCCGGGCGCCGCTGTCGACGCCCGGGCGAACCCGGATCATTTCCGTGGAGTAGACGGAAAACAGGGGGGAGCGGCGGCGCTACGGCGCCGCCGCGCTATACGTTGCGCCGGCGTGACTCGTCTCAGGCATCTTCCATTGCCCGCGCCGCCACGGCCTTGCGCACCGCTTCCTGCACCTTTTCGAAGGCGCGAACCTCGATCTGGCGAATGCGTTCGCGCGAGACATTGTGTTCCTGGGCCAGGTCTTCGAGCGTCAGCGGATTGTCGCGCAGGCGCCTTGCCTCGAAAATGGCACGCTCGCGCTCGTTGAGCACGTTAAGCGCCTCGCCGAGCAAGGCCATGCGGTCGTCGAGTTCCTGGTGCTCGCCGAGCATCTCTTCCTGGTTGGGCGTGTCGTCCTGCAGCCAGTCCTGCCACTCGGTCGAGCCCTCGTCGGTGCGCATTGGCGCGTTGAGCGAGGCGTCCCCGGTCAGGCGGGAATTCATGGCGACGACCTCGTCCTCGGTGACGTGCAGGGTCGTGGCGATCTGCTTGACCTGGTCGGGATGGAGCGACCCGTTGTCGAGGGCGGCGATCTGGCCCTTGATGCGCCTCAAGTTGAAGAACAGGCGCTTCTGGGCCGCCGTGGTGCCGATCTTGACCAGCGACCACGATCTCAGGACATATTCCTGGATGGCGGCGCGAATCCACCACATGGCATAGGTGGCGAGGCGAAAACCCTTGTCCGGCTCGAAGCGCTTGACGGCGTGCATCAGCCCGACATTGCCTTCGGAGATGACCTCGGAAACCGGCAGGCCATAACCGCGATAACCCATGGCGATCTTGGCGACGAGCCTGAGATGCGAGGTGATCAGTTTCTGCGCCGCGTCCGGGTCCTGATATTCCCGATAGCGCTTGGCGAGCATGAATTCCTCATCCGCTTCGAGCATCGGGAAGCGCCGAATCTCCTGGAGATAGCGGGAAAGCCCGCCTTCGCTCGACAGGACGGGCAAATTGGTCTGCGTCATCACTTCCCCCTAAGGTTCGCCCCGTTTCGGCGACAAACCGGTTCGTGGCGCGTCCGGGATCGGCCCGCGCCGGGCAAAATCACCTCAGCATATAGGCAAGATTTTGTTCATTTCATCCCCGAGGGGCAACAATCGCGCATTCGCGTTGTATATCAAACACGTAGCGGTAGCAGACATGCCATCGTCAGCCGCGCCGGCCGCGAGCGAGATCGAACGGCGCCAGTGCCTCGGCCAGCGCCGCGAGGTCGGGCGGCAGGCCCGATTCGAACACCAATTCCTCGCCGGTCTCCGGGTGTACGAAACCCAGCAGCCTTGCATGAAGCGCCTGCCGGCCGAGACCGGTGACGATGGCGCGCAAATCGGCGGGCAGCCTGTTGGCCTTGGTGGCGAAGCCCGGCGCGTATAGGCCATCGGCGAGCAGCGGGTGGCCGATATGGGCCATGTGCACGCGAATCTGGTGAGTGCGCCCGGTTTCGAGCCGGCAGTCGACCTCGGTGATGTCCCAACCCTCGCCGCCATAGCGGGTCACGGCCCGGAAATGGGTGATGGCGATGCGGCCGTCCTTGCGCACCGCCTGTCTCAGCCGGTTGTTGGCGTCGCGCCCGAGCGGTGCCTCGACGGTGCCGGTATGGGCCTGCATGCGGCCCCAGACGAAGGCGGTGTAGATGCGTTCAAGCGGGCCGGTGCGGCCGTGATCGGCGAATTGCCGGGCGAGATGATTGAGCACCGGCTCGGTCTTTGCGACCACCATGACGCCGGTTGTGTCCTTGTCGAGGCGGTGGACGATGCCCGGGCGCCTGACGCCGCCGATGCCGGCAAGGCTCATGCCGCAATGATGGATCAGGGCATTGACCAGCGTGCCCGAGGGCGAACCGGGGGCCGGGTGGACGACGAGCCCGGCCGGCTTGTCGATGACGATCAGGAATTCGTCCTCGTAAAGCACGTCGAGCGGGATGTTTTCCGGTTCCGGTTCGGCTTCTGTCGGCTCGGGCGCCAGCAGCAGCACGATATCGCCGGGGCGGATGCGGAACCTGGGTTCGCCGCACGGGTCGCCATTGACCGAGACGGCGCCCGCAAGGATCAGGTCCTTGACGCGGTTGCGGCTGAACAGAACCAGGGCGCCGGCGAGAAAGGCATCGACCCGTTTGCCAGCGTCGTCCGGCCCGGCTACAACCTCCCACGCAAAATCCTCGTCGGTCCGTTCCGCCATGCCTCAATCCGATCCGCAATCGCAACCGCAGGAGCCTGAGCTTCCGCCCGAAGCCACCGGCATCATCGCCAGGGCCCGCCGCTCTTACGGGTTTTCGATGCTGGTTCTGCTTTGCGGCTTTATCGCCATTGGCGGCGCGCTTGTCTATCGCGCCCTGCGCGACGACGCTGGCCCGGCAGCACGCTACCAGATCGAATCGATGACGCTGCCGGCGGGCGCCACTATCGTCTCGACCTCGGTCGCCGAGGGCCTGGTGACCGTGACCTATCGGCTGGAACAGGCGACCGAAGTCAGGATCGTCGACGGCAAGACCGGCGAGACGGTGGCGGAATTCGCGATCGCGAATGAGTAGACCGGGCCGGGCGCCGATTCCCCGTCATTGCGAGCGCTCGTGAGGGCGCGCGGCAATCCAGAGGGCTGCAGGCCGCGGACGCGAATAGCCTACTGGATTGCCGCGTCGCTTCGCTCCTCGCAATGACGGTTGCAGCACCTGGAAGCAAGCATTGTGACCGGAAGGCCGGTGGCTATTGCCGCGCCTGGATTTCCCTCAGCGCGGCCATGCGGTCGGCGAGCGATCCGCGACGGGAAACGCCATTGCCCTGCGGCTTGGGTTCGGCGATTTCCGGTTCGGCGAAGTCGTCGTCGGCGAACTTGCGCACCTTCTCGAACAGGCTCTCGTCCTCGGACGAAGCGGCGTCGCCGTCGACGGCATAGACGAGGCGGCTGACCTCGGAGGCGATGTCATTGAGCCGCTCGCGCAGATGGGACTGGTCGACGCGTTCGCGTTCCCAATCATCGAGCACGGCGGTTTCGACTTCCCGCACCTTCTCGCGCAACTTCAGCATCTCCTCCTCGAGGCTGAGCTTTTCCGCCAGCAGCTGGGCGTGACGGTCTTCCTCGTCCTCCAGACTGTGCTCGGTCTCGCGCAACAGGGCGTTGAGCCGGTTCTCGGCACCGGCGATGCGGGCCTCGGCTTCGCTGAGTGCGAGATGCGAGGCTTCGGATTCGTCGAATCTCTCGTTGAGTGTCGAGCGCAGCTCGGCGACGGCGCGGGCCGCGGCGGAGGAATCGCTCTCGGCACTTTCCAGCCGGGCCAGCAGATGGCGCGCCTGGGACTCGAAAAAGGCGGCGCGCTCGCGTTCGGCGGTAAGGTCGGCATAGAGCTGGTCGAGGTCGGGCATGTTGGTCAGGGAACGGCCCGGCCCGCGCGCGGCATCGAGTTGGCCCGACAGGTTTGCGTAGTCGCGATCGCGCATGCGCAAGCGCTGGGCGAGGTCGGCGCCGTGCTTTTCGAGTTCGAGAATGCGGCTGCGCAGGTCGGATTCGCGGGTCTCGAGTTCGCCGATGATGGTCAGCTTCTCGTCGCGTTCGGACTTGGTCTGGGTGAGTTCCGACTTGCGGCGGGAAATGTCGACGACTTGTTCGGCGAGGCGGGCGCGCAGGGCCTCGACATTGCGTTCGAGCCGCCGCGTCGACAGGGCGAACTCGGCCCGGAGCTGGTCCTTGTCGGCGCGGAACTCGGCCATGGTGATCGGGGTCGCGGCTTCGATGCGCATCCGCGTCAGACGCACGGCGCGACGCCACACGGCCGGGACGATCATCAAGGTCAGAAGGCCCGAGGCGAGAAAGCCGAGGACAAAATACATGATGGACTCGATAAGCATATTTCCTCCCCGCCGCGTTTCGGAGGCAATGGCGGTCGGGCTTTTCCGCCATTTGCCCGGCAAGAATGGCAGAGTGCACTACGTCCTGCCATGTTTACCGGCAATTAACCTTACCGGAAAGCCAATTCGGACCGGCGGCGCAAGCAGAGCATCAATGCGTGAGGTGCGCATGCTCACTCGAAATGACGGAAGGCGCGTGCTAAAAGCCGCAAACCCTTTTGCACATAACGGGATTTGGATCGCCGGTGCTTCCTCCCCAAGTCAGTTTCGTCGTCTATGCCTGCGGCCTTGCCGGGCTGAATCTTTCAGGTGCGATGCTGGCGCCCCTTGCCATCGACCTGATCGACGGCAATCCGGAATGGCAGGCGTTCCTCGTTTCGATGCTGGTCATCGGATTTCTGTCGCTGATGATGGTGTTGACGACCATGGGACGCCCGGTGCCGTTCAGCCGGCGCGTCGGCTTCCTGCTGGTCAATGCGCTGTGGCTGACGGTTTGCGTCGGTGCGAGCCTGCCCTTCATGCTCGCCAATCTCGGCATGAATTTCACCGATGCCCTGTTCGAGGCCATTTCAGGCCTGACAACAACGGGCGCGACGGTGATGAGCGGGCTCGACCATCTGCCGCGCGGCATCCTGTTGTGGCGTTCGCTGCTGCACTGGATCGGCGGCATCGGCGTCATCGCCATGAGCCTTCTGATCATGCCGTTCCTGAGGGTCGGCGGCATGCAGGTCTTCAAGATGGAGTCCTCGGCCCAGGAGGATCGGCCCGAGGCGAAGTTCTCGCAATTCGTCATCGACATCCTGCTGGTCTACGTCGTCCTGACCCTTGCGGCGGCACTGGCCTACCATTTGGCGGGCATGTCGCGCTTCGACGCGCTCAATCATGCGATGGCGACGGTTTCGACGGGCGGTTTCTCGACCCACGATACCTCGATGATCGGGTACGGCAGCGCCGTCCACCTGGTCGCTGTCGTGTTCATGCTGGCTGGCGCGATGCCGTTTTTTGCCATTCTGAGGGCATTGGCGGCGCGCGATATCCGGCTTGCCTATGATCCCCAGATTCCGGTGCTTCTCGGCTTGGTGATCGCCTTCACCGTCATGGCGTTCTTCGTCGGGCGCGAAGCCGATGCGGGCAGCCCGGTCGCCGTTTTGGTGGAGTCCCTGTTCAGTGTCGCGTCGATCATCACCACAACGGGATTCGCCTCCGTCGACTACGTTTCGTGGGGTCCGATAGCTGTCGGTCTGTTCTTTGCTATCTCGTTTTTCGGCGGCTGTACCGGATCGACTTCCGGCGGCGTCAAGACCTTCCGCGTCATTATGCTGGTCAAGGGACTGAACCAGAGCCTTAAGGAACTCATATTTCCACGCGGCGTGACAACGCTGAAATACATGTCAAAACAAGTGCCTGATGCGGTGGTTCGATCGGTCGGCCTGATGCTGTCGTGCTATCTCGCATCCTTTGTTCTGGGCACGGCGGCGCTGGCTGCAACCGGACTCGAGTTTACGACAGCGGCATCGGGAACCATCGCGACCCTGGCCAATGTCGGCCCGGGTACGAGCAATCTGATCGGGCCGGTGGGCAACTACGCCACGCTGCCGGACGCCGCCAAATGGATCATGAGCTTTTTGATGCTGCTCGGGCGGCTCGACATCATGACGGTTCTGGTGCTGGCTACACCGACCTTCTGGCGCGGCTAGCCCGCTCGACACACTGGACACACGGAGACCGGCGATGCTCGTCGTATGGGGGCGCAGGACATCGTCCAACGTCCAGGCCCTGATGTGGTGCATCGGCGAACTCGGCCTCGCCTACAAGCGGCACGACGTCGGTCACAAATTCGGCGGTACCGACACCGAAGCCTTTGGCCGACTCAATCCGAACCGCTCGGTCCCGGTTCTTCAGGACGGATCGAACTCGCCCCTGTGGGAAACCGGGGCGATCCTGCGCTATCTGGCAAATCGCTATGCCGGCGAGCCGTTCTGGCCGGCCGAACTGATCGCCCGCACGGAGGTGGATCGCTGGGCGGAATGGGCCAAGATCAACATCGCCATGGGTTTCACCGGCCCGGTGTTCTGGCGGGTGGTGCGCATGCCGGCCTCGGATTGCGACCCGGACGCCATCCGGCAGGCTGTTCTTGCGCTGGAGGACAAGCTCGCGATTGCCGAAGCCCGGCTGGCTAGCCAACCCTATCTTGTCGGACAGGCGCTGAGCCTGGCCGACATCCAATTCGGCCATGTGCTCTTTCGCTACTTCGATATCGGGGTCGATCGGGCGGACTTGCCAAATCTAGCTGCCTATTACGCCCGACTGACCGAGCGCCCGGCCTATCGGGAACACGTCATGGTGTCCTACGACGACCTCAGAGCCTGAGGCCATCTGGCATCCCCGGGACGGAATCCGTTCGTCAGAAGGGATTCCAGGTCGGCTGGTCGGTGAACTTCAGGTAGTTCACGTTGATGCCGAGTCGGGCGCCGACGCCGGAGCGGATCGGCACGATATAGATGTCGCCATATTTCATCGCCGTCATGCCGAGGCCACCCACGACATAGGCCGAGCCGTCGATGCCCGGATAGCGCCCGTAGATCGCCTCGACCGAAGGCAGGTTGTAGACCAGCATCATGACGCGCGAGCCATCGCCGCCGACATCGAAGCCGATCGACGGGCCCTGCCAGTAGATGGTGCGGTCGCCGGCATTGCGCGTGTACATGACGCCTTCGCCGTAGCGCGCGCCGGCAAAGATGGCGCCGGAGCCTTCCTGGCCGAGCACATAGGCGTTGGGCAGGCCGAACTGGCTGACGGCCCGTTCGACGAGCGAGGCCAGCCCCTGGGCGACCGATCCGAAGAATTCCGAGCCCTTTTCGACGAGTTCGTTGGCCGAGTAGGTGTCGGACACCGAACCGGGCGGCTGCGAGGTGCCGCCGGTCTGGGCGGCGGCCGGCCCGACGGCAAAGACGAGGGCGGAAAAAAGAAATACAAGGGCGGACAGGAAGCGGACCATGTCGGGTCTCCATGAAGGCGGTGCCGGGTTAGCGGCGCGTTTACCAAGGCCATACGTTTCGGCGCTAGTGTGGCGCGATGTTCGACGCCAAGGCGGCACATGCGCGAGAGGCCCAGTATGGTTGGATTTTGCGGCAAATGGGTAAAGAAAGATTAACCCTGCTCAAGTACCTGGCCGCCGGTGCCGCGCTTGCGCTCGCCCTCTGCGCGGCCGCCCCGACCGGGGCATCGACACTGAGCCTGACGACCGCCTATGCCGTCGATCCGCTGACCGGCGCGGCGCTCGAGGGGTATGACGCGGTCTCCTATTTCACCGAAAGCGCGCCGCTGACCGGCCGGCCAGAATTCGAATACTACTGGTCCGGCGTACCGTGGTATTTCGCCACCGCCGCCAATCGCGACGTCTTCATCAAGTCGCCGGAGACCTATGTGCCGATGTTCGGCGGCTATGCGGCGATGAGCATGGCGCGCGGCTATCTGTCGACCGGCAATCCGCGCATCTATGCCATCCTGGCCGGACGGCTATTCCTGTTCTATTCGAGCGGCAACAAGGACGCCTTCCTGATTTCGCCACGCGACGCCTATCAGAGGGCCCAGGAAGAATGGGCCGTGCTGAGCAAGGATGCCGGATTCTAGAGCGCTCGGCGCGATCGGCAAAAAACCGCGCTGGCCCGATCGCGCCGCGCTCCGTTTCGATTTTGCGGTCGGGAAATCCGGTTGCCCCTTTCGCTTTTGGGTTACGCCAGCCGAGGTGGATTGCTATCGTCCGCAGCCAGTGATTCCGGAATTCAGCGGCGCGGGGACCAAAATGGGCGATCCAATCGAATTGCAGGCCAACGATCTGGCAGCGATGCTGTGTTCGAAGATCTGCCACGATCTCATCAATCCTGTCGGCGCCATCAACAACGGCTTGCAGGCGCTCGAAGACCCGGGTCAGGCCGAAATGGCCGATCTCGCCCGGCAGATG
Organism: Alphaproteobacteria bacterium; assembly: GCA_018818925.1. GTDB lineage: Bacteria > Pseudomonadota > Alphaproteobacteria > Rhizobiales > Devosiaceae > JAHJQZ01. Next base: position 7,495 of record JAHJQZ010000064.1, on the reverse strand, counting down.
GTGTCCAATGCCTCAAAGCAGGCGCTAGCCAAACTCGAATACGCCCGGCTCGCCTATGGCGCGTCCTCGACCGCCGGGACCGAATTCGATACGCGCGAATGCGAGAAGGTGGCGCGCATCCTGTTCGACATCGAAAAGGCCGATCTCGACTGGGGCATCACGCCGGTGTTTCTGCCCAAGAACAAGGCCAAGCTGATGATGAACATGCTGCTGATCGCCATATCGGCGGTTCCGCGCGGCGGCAGGATCACGGTGAACCTCGTGGGCGAGGCCGGACGCGAGGCCATCGAGATCGTCGCGACCAGCGATCCGGAACAAAAGCAGCGCACCTTCCTGCCGCAGGGCGTGCAGGAGCTTCTGGCCGGCACGCCCGAAGGCGGGGTTGAGGCGCGCAACATCCAGCCCTTTTATACCGGGCTCCTCGCCCGGATGAGCGGGATGAGCGTTTCGGCGGCCATCGACGGCGAGCGGTTTGACATCACGGCGGTACCGGCGGGCTGACCGGCGCGGCGCTAACGAATCCTACGGATTTTTGACCGATAGTGTCGGCGAGGTCATTTCGCTCGAAGCGGAGTCAATGCCGCCGGTCGGGCATGCCTGCGGGCCAGGCGCGGTTTTGCGCCGGCGGCTGCCGGCTTGGGTCCGAATTGGCCATGGTCCTTGCGGTTGATGCGCCGATCGACCGTCCGGTCCGGCGACAACAGGCGGAGATGGCGTGAAGGAGCAGTCGGGATGAAATCCTGTCTCGTGGTGGACGATTCAAGCGTGGTGCGCAAGGTGGCGCGCCGCATTCTCGAAGATATGGACTTTGTCGTCGCCGAGGCCGAGGACGGCCAGGAAGCCATGGACAAGTGCCGGGTGGAAATGCCCGACGCCATCCTTCTGGACTGGAATATGCCGGTCAAATCCGGCCTCGAATTCTTGAAGGAATTGCGGGCCTATACCGGCGGCGACAAGCCGCGCGTGGTGTTCTGCACCACCGAGAACGACATCGGTCATATTGCCATGGCCCTGAAGGCCGGCGCCAACGAGTACATCCTGAAGCCCTTCAACCGCGATATCCTCGAAGGCAAGTTCAGCGCGCTCTGGGCAAATTAGGGCGGCGTGCCCGCCGCAAACCTTGGTCGGTTCACCAGAGACCGGGCACCAGCCGGTAGCGGGTCCGTTGCCGGTACTCGGCATAGCCTGCGAGCCGGTCGGCGAGGAATTGGTCTTCGAACGCGGTGCGGACGATGACGGCGATGATCGCAATCGCAGCCGGCACAAACGCCCAAGCCGAACCGAGCATCAGCGGGATGCCGATGGCGTAGCCGACGCAGAAGCCGGTATAGCCGGGATGGCGCACCACCGCATACGGACCGCTCGTGACGATGCTGTGGTTCCGATCGGTTTGCAGCCGTACGGTCTTTTCGAAAAAGGTATTCTCGTACATGGACCAGCCGACCAGCGCCTCTCCGGCAAGATAGAGGATAGCACCCGCGACAAAGCACCAGGCTGGCAGTGGCGCCCAGCCGAAACGCCCGGCATCGAGCGGACCAACGATCAGCACACCGAGAAAGGCGAGGCCGAAAACGGCAAGGAACAGGTAATCCGACGCTGGCGTGCCCTTGCCAAAGCGCGACCGAGCGTCGAGCAGTTCGCGATTGTGGCGGTAAAGAACAAGACTTTCGACGCTTGTTGCGCCAACAATCAGGATGACGAAGGCCCAGCCCGGCCACCAGTCCCAGCGTCCCGCCAAGGCAAGGTTCATTGCTGCAAGGGCAATGATCGAGAAGATGATTTGAAGCGCCCTTTTCATTTGCGCCTCCGGTCGATATGGGCAAGTCCCGGTGACATCGGGGCGCATCCGGCGAACTGCAAGACGGCGTGACCGTCCGTCGCAAGCAGCGTGGCGGAGCATTCAGGGTTTCGCACCCGATTGCGGCCGCTTTCCGGCGAAAAGGTCGGCTTCTTCCTTGATCAGCGTTGCGATGCGGCCCGCAAGGGTACGAACATGCGGAGCATGGCGCTCGTCGTGATGCGAGACCAGCCATTGCTCGGCGGTCAGTTCCTCGATCAGCCCGGCGACGCGGACAAGCCGCGGATCGGCGTCGCCGACAAAGCACGGAAAAACGCTGAGGCCGGCCCCGGCGGCGACCAGTTCGCGAATGCTCGCCGCATCATTGCCCCTGACGCCGATACGATCGGCATGGTGGGCTTCGAGCCAGCGCGCCGACGGCGTGACCAGCGCGCCCGACAGGCCGACGAACATGCCGGCGGCAACGCCGAGCACGAGGTTGCGGCCGGCATAAAGGGCGTAGGTGGTCTGCCCGACCAGCCGCCCGGCCAGCCATTGCTCGGTCGGTCTTGCGTTCCTCAGGCCGAGATCGGCCTCGCGCCGGCCGATATCGACCTTCTGGTTGGCAGTGACCAGCTCGATGCGGAAGCGATCCTCCGGATGCCAAAGCCGCGCGATATGGGCGGCAAGGAAGGCGGCCGTCCAGTGCCCTGCCGAGATGCGCACGGTGCGCTCGCCATGCCGTTCCTTGTGCCAGGCATTGAGCGCGACAAAGCCCGCCTCGATCTCGGAGGCGCGGTCCCTGAGATCCATGCCGGCCTCGGTCAGCCGGTAGCCGGCGGCGCTGCGGACGAAAAGCGGCTCGCCGATTGCGGCCTCGAGGGCGTTGATCCGGCGCAAAAGGGTCGCCGCCGAAGCGCCGGTGGCGCGAGCCGCAGCATTGAGACCGCCGACCCGGGCGACATCGAGGAACAGTTTCAGGTCGTCCCAGTGAAAGTCCATTTCAGAAATGAAATGCCCGTTTTGAACTCGTATCTGTTCGAAATCCGCGGCATTTTGCTACCTAGCCGCCGTGCGCACAAGATGCGTTTCAGATTTTGAATGGAATGGACTTCACCATGGGCAATCCGATCACGGAGCCGCTGTCACGCCTTTATGACCGCTGGCGGACGGCGCGGGCACTGGCGCAACTCGACGCGCATCTGCTCGAGGACATCGGACAGAAGGCGGCGCGCTCGCCGTTCGACGACATCACTATCGCCAGGTTTGGCTACTTTCTCGGGAGGACGAACAAATGACCGTGACAATGAAGATCTGGACCGGGTCAAGCGTGCCCCGCGTCGGCATGGGCTGCTGGGCCATTGGCGGGCCGATGAAGGCCGGCGACCTGCCGACCTATTACGGCGCGGTGGACGACGACGAGTCGCGCCGGGCGCTGCGGCTCGCCTACGATCTGGGCGCGCGCGTCTTCGATACGGCGGCCAATTACGGCGCCGGCCATTCCGAAACGCTGATCGGCGAGGAAATCTCGCGCTACGACGACGCGGTGATCGTCACCAAGTTCGGCTACGTCGTCGACGAGGTCGACAAGACCTGGGGGCCCTATCTGGTTTCGCCCGAGGGCATTCGCCAGACGATCAACGACAGCCGGCGGCGGCTCAGGCGCGACGTGATCGATCTGGCGCTCCTGCATATCAACGAGTTTCCGGCCGAAGAGGCCGAGCCGATCTTTGAGGCGCTGGTGGGGCTTCACGAGGAGGGCAAGATCAGGGCCTTCGGCTGGAGCACCGATTTCATCGAGAGTGCCCGGGCCTTCGCCCATCTGCCGGGCTTCGTTGCCATCGAGAACGACTACAACGTCTTCACGCCGGCCCGCGAGGTGATGGCGCTGTGCGAACAGGATGGCTTCGTCTCGCTCAGCCGCCTGCCGCTGGCAATGGGGCTTCTGACCGGGAAATACCGGCCGGACGACAAGCTCGCCGGCGACGACATCCGCGCCCAGAACGTTTCCTGGCTCAGGTTCTTCAAGAACGGCAAGCCGAACGCTGCCTATCTCGACGGCATCGCCGCCATTCGTGATCTGTTGCAGACCGGCGAACGGACGCTGGCGCAGGGTGCGCTCGGCTGGATTCTGGCGAAATCGCCGGTGGCGCTGCCGGTGCCCGGCTTCAAGACCGAGGCACAGGTCAGGGACAATCTCGGCACGCTCGAAAAAGGTCCACTGCCGGCCGCGGTCATGACCGAGATCGACAAGGTGCTGAAGGATTTTGCGGTGATCGACTGAACGACAGGTCCGCCGGATGCGGTCAGGCGCGCCTGCCCTCGACCCTGACCGTTCCGAGCGGCAGCTTTCCGATGCCGGAATAGGTGTCGCCGGCAACCTCGCCGGTGATCTCGATCCTGAACTGGCCCAGCGGCGTTTTCACCGGGGCGAAGAAATGCACCTGGTTGCCGGATACGGAGCCGTCTTCGATCTCGAAGGTGCCGAGGCGGTTCTGCAGCGTACCTGTCAGGGCATCGCCGTCGCTGACGAGGCTCAATCGGCCCGGCTGGACGCCGAGCGGGGTTTTTACGGTGACGTCATAGGTTCCGTCGACACTCATTCCTGATCTCCCTTGCATCCTCATCCGGCCGCTTCGCCGCCGGTTGCCAGTCATCGCCCGCGACAAAGCGAGCTTGATCCATATCGCAAATAAATAACTGACTGGTCAGTTATTTGCAAGGGGTGAGGCTCACCAAGGTGTCGCAGTCCTGGAGCATGTTCGGGAAAACGGATACCATTTTTGCGGTTCGAACAAGCGGCCAATCAGTGGCTGAGGTCATGTGTTTTGAGTCCATCAAAACGTGGTGTGACCCAAGAAAAGGTGGAATCGGTGTTCGCCGCGATCCAGGCGGCGCGGAGCCGGCGACGGAGCAGTGTCAGGTGCATGGCGCGTCGAACGCCAAACTCAAAAAACGCTTTCAAATAGATAATTTTCCGCATAATATGCGGATATGAATGACGTAGACCGCAAAATCATAGGCCTTTTAGCGGAGGACGCGCGCCGGGCGCTCGCCGATATCGGCGGCACGGTGGGATTGTCGGCCTCTGCTGTCAACGAACGCATCAGGCGACTTGTCGCCGAGGGGGCGATCCGCGGCTTCACCGTAGACGCCGCGCCGGAAGCGCTCGGCCTTCCGGTCCTTGCCTTTGTCTTCGTCGCGCTGGCGCAAGGATCGGACGAGGCGGGTTTTCGCCATTTCGTCGCCGCGCAGGCCGCAATCCTCGAATGCCACCATGTCACCGGCGGGTGGTCCTATCTCGTCAAGATTCGCGTCGCCGATCTTGGCGGTGTCGAGGCATTTCTCGCCGCTCTCAAGCATGCGGGCTATGTCGGACGATCCGAAACCATGATCGTCCTGTCCTCGCCGGTTGGCGATGCGTTCGTGCCGAGGGAGGCGTCGTGATGGAGCCGCTGCTGTTTTTCAAAAGCGTCGCCCTCGGTCTCGCCATTGCGGCGCCGCTCGGACCGATCGGGGTTCTATGCATCAACCGCACGCTCGAAAAGGGCTTCTGGGCCGGGATGGCGGGAGGGCTGGGGACAGCGCTGGCCGATGCCAGCTACGCGACGCTGGCGGCGGCGGGGTTCGCCGCGTTTTCAGCCGGGCTGCAGCTCATCGACCTGCCACTTAAGCTCGTCGGCGGCCTGTTCATGATCTATCTGGGCGTGCATGGCCTCAAGGCGAGGCCGGCGAAAAAGGCGGCTTCGGTCGGCGCGCGCGACCTGATCGGCACGGTGTCGGCGACGTTCTTTCTGACCATGGCCAACCCCGCGACGATCCTGAGTTTTGCCGCGATCTTCGCCGGGCTGGGCCTGGTCAACCAGCCGGGTGCCGTCAACGCCGCGCTGGTCGTGTCCGGGGTCTTTTCCGGTTCGCTGCTGTGGTGGTTGTTCCTGAGCGGCACTGTGGCGGGTCTCAACCACAGGCTGCCTTCGGGCTTCACCCGCGCCACGGCCATCCTGTCCGGCGTGGTGCTGGTCGGGTTCGGGCTTTTCGCCATTTCGAGCTTCGCCTGGGGGATTCTGGCGCCGGCATAGCCCTTTGTCCGCGCCAGACGGGTGGGAAACCTGTGCCAAACCACATCCCACCATAACTCGGCCCCGCGCTCGGCGCGGGGTCCTTTTTCCAAACGTTGGTTTGGATTATTCCAGACTGGGGAGGCGGTTGAGACGGCGGATTGCGACTGTGTTGTTCCTGGCGCGGGTTGCTTCGCATTCGGGTGTCGACGGGCGCGCCTCGCGCGGCCTATCCTGCCTGGCATTCGACGACCCATGGACGCGACCGAAACGGAAAGGGCGGGGAATCGTGCTTGAACGCGAGTTTGGGGATGAGAAAAAGGACTACGCCCCGCGCGAGAAGGGTTTGAAGCGCCGGGAGCTGTTCTTCGAGGCGGCGACGCGCGCTTTCGTGAAACACGGATTCGAGAAGATGTCGCTCAAGGAGCTCGTCGCGGAAACCGGTGGCTCCATGACGACGCTCTACCAGAACTTCGGCAACAAGGAAAAGCTGTTCCAGGAAGTCATCGACAGCAAGTATGAGGCCATCTACGCCAAAGCCTATGCCTTTGAGCTGCAAGGCCTGTCGATCGAAGAGGCGCTGCAAAGGGTAGGCCAAGGCGTGATGACCATCGTCACCTCGGACGAAGCGATGGATCTTTATCGGATGATCGTGGTGGAAGCCGAGCGCCTGCCGCAACTGCGGCAAAGATTCATTGAAGAGGTGCTCGATCGCGGCAAGCAGGCGCTTGCCGGCTTTCTTGCCGATGAGGTGGAGGCGGGCAGAATTGCGATGTCGGATTGTCAGTCGGCGGCCGCGCAGTATTTCGGCATGGTCCGGCGGGATTTTGTCGTGCGGCGGTTTCTCGGCGACGACCTAAATCTCGACAAGGCCGCGCAGGAGCAAATCGTCAAGCAAGCCATGGACCTGTTTCTCCGGGGCATTCTGCCGCGCTGATCGTCGACCGGCCGCAAAGCGAAAGCCCCGTGCGGAGAATCACGGGGCTTTGCTCGCCTGGTTTTTGTTTTTGTTGTCGGCAGGCGTACCGTTTGGCTGTCAGAACGCCTTCCAATCCTCGTCGATGGCGGCGTTGCCTCGCGTCTGCAGGGACCTGGCGCCGGAGAGCACCTTTCGCAGAGTGCCCTTTGCGGGCGCGGTCTCTTCGGCTTTCCGTGTGCCGGGCCGCGCCGAAGCTCCGGTGGTTCCGGCGAGCTGGAAGATGCTGACGACACGGTCGAGATCGGCTGCCTGACTTTCGGTCTGCTCGATCGCCGCATTGGTCTCTTCCACAAGGGCGGCGTTGTGCTGGGTCATCTCGTCCATCTGGCGGATGGCGGTGTTGACCTCGTCGATCGCCGAGGCCTGATCGCGGCTCTCCTTGGCGATGCCTTCCATCAGCACATTGTTTTCCTTGACGGATTCAAGGATGGTCGAGAGCTTTTCGGCCGCGCTGTTGACGAGCTTGGAGCCTCCGGCCACCTCGATGGCGCTTTGTTCGATCAAGGCCTTGACCTCGGAAGACGCTTCTGCGGAACTCTGGGCGAGGCGCCTGACTTCTACCGCGACCACGGCAAAGCCCTTGCCCGCTTCTCCGGCCCGCGCCGCCTCAACCGAGGCGTTGAGGGCCAGAAGGTTGGTCTGGAAGGCGATGTCGTCGATCATGCCGATGATGTTGGAGAT
>JAHJQZ010000176.1 GCA_018818925.1 Alphaproteobacteria bacterium | reverse complement strand
CACGGTGCAGTTGCCCTCGGGGCAGGAGCTGCAGGGGACGGCACGCCTGCTGTCCCCGCGTGTTGATCCGATGACCAAGCTGGGCCGCGTGCGCGTGCGCCTGCCGGTCGACCCGGCGCTACGTCCCGGTGGCTTTGCCCGCGTGGTGTTCAGCCGTGCGGCCAAACCGGTGCCGGCAGTGCCCGAGAAGGCTGTCCTGTTCGAGGCCAGCGGGCCCTTGCTGATCGTGGTCGACCAGGACAATCGTGCGCACCGTGTCGCGGTCAGGACCCAGGCCCGTGCCGACGGCTTCGTCGCCATCGACCAGGGCCCGCCCGTGGGCACCCGAGTAGCGATGGGGGGCGGCGCCTTCCTGCTCGACGGTGACCTGGTCGATCCGGTGCCGATGAACCTGGCAACCAATGGGGCCTCAAGCCCCGCGGCCAACCAACCCGTGGCCGAGTCCGCCGTGACAAGGAAGCAGCCATGAAGATTTCCGCCTGGGCCATCCGCAACCCGATTCCGGTGGTCGTGTTGTTCGTGGCACTGCTGATCGCCGGCATTGCCGGCTACCGTGCGCTACCAATCAAGCTCTACCCCGACGTGTCGTTTCCGATCGTGCAGGTCAACGTCACCCTGTCGGGCGCTGCGGCCAGCGAGGTGGAAACGCAGATCACGCGCGCCGTCGAGGCCGCCGTCTCAAACGTCGCCGGCGTCGACCATGTGCAATCGACGGTCATGCAGGGTGTGTCGTCGACCACGGTCGAGTTCGAGATCGGTCAGGACGCGCAGAAGTCGACCGACGAGGTGCGTTCGGCCATCGACCGCATCCGGGGCAGCCTGCCGCGTGGCATCGACGAGCCGATCGTGCAGCGTTTCGACATCGACTCGCAACCGCTGGTCACCTATGCCGTGTCCACCGCCACGATGTCGGATGTCGAACTGAGTTGGTTCGTCGAGGATACGATCGCGCGCGCACTGATCACGCGCAGGGGCGTGGCGCAGGTCGACGTGGTCGGTGGTGTCGCGCGCGAGATCAACGTCACACTCGACCCCGGCCGGCTCCAGGCCCTGGGGCTGACGGCGGGGCAGGTCAACGACGCACTGCGCCGTTCCAGCGTAGACGTCCCCGGCGGGCGTTCGGAAATTGGCAGCCGCGAGCAGACTGTGCGCGTCCTCGCCGCCGCGGACTCGGTGCAGGCCCTGCGTGATCTGGTGATTCCCACCGGCACAGGGCGCGAGGTGCGCCTCGCCGACGTGGCCAGCGTCGCCAGCGGCGCCGCCGAGCGGCGCGGCTTCGCTTCTCTGAACGGGCGCTCGGTGGTTGGTTTCCAGGTCAAGAAGACCAAGACTGCGTCCGACGTGGCGGTGGCGCGCGAAGTGGCACGGGGGACCGAGGAACTGGCGAAGATCTACCCGGACATGCGCTTCGAGCGCATCGTCTCCACCGCCGACAGCACGCAGAACAGCTACTCGGCCACATTGGCCGCGCTGCTCGAAGGCATGGCGCTGGCGGCGATCGTCGTCTTCTTCTTCCTGCGGGACTGGCGCGCTACGTTGATCACGGCGGTGGCGATGCCGGTGTCGCTGATCCCGACCTTTGCGGTGATGAGCTGGATGGGCTTCAGCCTGAACATGATCACGTTGCTGGCGCTGACCCTGGTCATCGGCATCCTGGTCGACGACGCCATCGTCGAGATCGAGAACATCCAGAAGCGCGTCGAGCGCGGCGAGCAGCCTTACGATGCGGCACTGCACGGTGCCGACGAGATCGGCCTGGCGGTCGTGGCCACCACGCTGACCATTGTCGTTGTCTTCATGCCGGTGTCGGTGATGGGGGGCTTTGTCGGCCAGTTCTTCAAGGAATTCGGATTCACGGTGGCGATCTCGGTGCTGTTTTCGCTGCTGGTGGCGCGCCTGCTGACGCCGCTGATGGCGGCCTACTTCATGAAGCCGTCCAAGCACCCGCACGAGCGCAAGCCCTTCCAGGGCGGCTACCGCAAGGCGCTCGACTTCGCGCTGGCGCACCGCTGGATCTCGATGGCCGCCGGTGGCGCGCTGTTTGTGGGCTCGCTGCTGCTGGCCGCTGCGCTGCCCAAGGGCTTCACGCCGCCGCAGGACGACGGCATCGTCATGCTGTCGATCGAGGGCGCACCCGGCGCCACGCTGGCGGATATGCGCCGCAGCAGCGAACAGCTGACGGCCAAGCTAAACGCGCTGCCCGACGTGAATAGCGTCTTCACCACCGTCGGCTCGAGTTCAAGCGACGGCGATGTGCGCGCCGGCAACGTCACGGTGCTGCTTAAGGGCGACCGTTCGCAGACGACGCAGGCGTTTTCTGCCGGGTTGAAGTCGCTGCTGCTGAGCATCCCCGATATACGCCTCGGATTCGGCGCCAAAGGTGGCGGTGGCAGT
>JAHJQZ010000063.1 GCA_018818925.1 Alphaproteobacteria bacterium | reverse complement strand
CAGGATGCGCGCGAGGGCAAGCTCGACCCGGTCATCGGCCGCGACGAGGAAATCCGCCGCGCCATCCAGGTCCTTTCCCGTCGCACCAAGAACAATCCGGTCCTCATCGGCGAGCCGGGCGTCGGCAAGACCGCCATCGCCGAAGGCCTGGCGCTCAGGATTGTCAATGGCGACGTGCCCGAATCGCTGAAGAACAAGGCGCTGATGGCGCTCGATCTCGGCGCCATGATCGCCGGCGCCAAATATCGCGGCGAGTTCGAGGAACGGTTGAAGGGCGTGATCAACGAGGTGCAGGCCGCCGAGGGCCAGATCATCCTGTTCATCGACGAGATGCACACCCTGGTCGGCGCCGGCAAGTCCGACGGCGCCATGGATGCATCGAACCTCATCAAGCCGGCCCTGGCGCGCGGCGAGTTGCACTGCGTCGGCGCAACGACCCTCGACGAATACCAAAAGCATGTCGAAAAGGACGCGGCCCTGGCGCGGCGTTTCCAGCCGGTCTTCATCGACGAGCCCAATGTCGAGGATTCGATCTCGATCCTTCGCGGCATCAAGGAAAAATACGAACTGCATCACGGCGTCCGTATTTCGGACTCGGCGCTCGTTGCCGCCGCGACGCTTTCCAACCGCTACATTTCCGACCGTTTCCTGCCCGACAAGGCCATCGACCTCGTCGACGAATCGGCGGCGCGCCTTCGCATGCAGATCGATTCCAAGCCCGAGGCGCTCGACGAGCTCGACCGCCGCATTATCCAGTTGAAGATCGAGCGCGAGGCCCTGAAGAAGGAAACGGACGACGGCTCGAGGACCAGGCTTTCAAAGCTCGAAAGCGAACTCGCCGACCTCGAGGACGAGGCCTCGGCCTTGACCCAGCGCTGGCAGAGCGAAAAACAGCGCCTCGCCGGGGCGCAAAAGCTCAAGGAAGAACTCGACGCCGCCCGCTCGCAGCTCGAAATCGCCCAGCGCGCGGGCGATCTCGCCCGCGCCGGCGAGCTCGCCTATGGCATTGTTCCCGATCTCGAAAAAAGGATCGCCGCCGCCGAGGACGCCGACCGGGACGGAAGGCCGGACGACAGTCTCCTCGCCGAGGAGGTTGTCACCCCGGCCCATATCGCCCAGGTCGTCTCGCGCTGGACCGGCATTCCCGTCGACAAGATGCTCGAGGGCGAGCGCGACAAGCTCCTGCGCATGGAAGACGAGCTTTCCAAGCGCGTCATCGGCCAGGAGGATGCCCTTGCCGCGGTCTCCCGCGCCGTTCGCCGCTCGCGCGCCGGTTTGCAGGACCCGAACCGGCCGATCGGCTCGTTCATCTTCTTGGGCCCGACCGGCGTCGGCAAGACCGAGCTGACCAAGGCATTGGCGCAATTCCTGTTCGACGACGAGACGGCCATGGTCCGGCTCGACATGTCGGAATTCCAGGAACAGCACTCGGTCGCAAGGCTGATCGGCGCCCCGCCCGGCTATGTCGGCTATGACGAGGGCGGCGTGTTGACCGAGGCGGTCCGGCGCCGGCCCTACCAGGTTGTTCTGTTCGATGAGATCGAGAAGGCCCACACCAAGGTCTTCGATGTGTTGTTGCAGGTGCTCGACGACGGCAGGCTGACCGACGGCCAGGGGCGCACCGTCGATTTCCGCAACACCCTCATCATCATGACCTCCAATATCGGTTCGGTCTATCTGGCTGAATTGAAGGAAGGCGAGGAGGCCGATCTGGTGCGCGGACGGGTGATGGACGAATTGAAAATGAATTTCCGCCCGGAATTCCTCAACCGCGTCGATGACATCCTGTTGTTCCACAAGCTGGCCCGCGCCCATATGGGCGCCATCGTCGACATCCAGGTCGCGCGCCTCAAAAGGCTCCTCGCCGACCGCGAAATCACCCTCGAACTGACCCCGGCCGCCCGCGACTGGCTCGCCAACGAGGGCTATGATTCCGCCTATGGCGCCAGGCCGCTGAAGCGCGTGCTGCAGCGCGAGGTGCAGGACGGTCTCGCCGAGGCGGTCCTTGCCGGCGAGGTCGTCGACGGCTCTCATGTCGTCATCGATGCCGGCGAGATCGGGCTAACGATCAACGGCCACAACCAGGCCGGCTCGGCCCATCGCCGCAGCGCCGGCGGCAGCGCAACGACGGTGCATTAGGTCGTTTCGTGCTTAGTTGGAAGCGGATGCCTCTTGCACCTCTCCCTTTGGGGGAGAGGTCGACGCGAAGCGTCGGGTGAGGGGGCCTTGCTGCAAACTCGGCAAAGGCCCCCTCACCCGGACCTTCGCTATCGCTAAGGTCCGACCTCTCCCCCAAGGGAGAGGTCAAGGAGCAGGGCCACCCCATCCTCCCCCGCGTAGCGGGGGAGCGACTGTCTTGGAGGTCAAGCGTTTTGCCATGGTTTGTTGTCCCGGACGATAGCGTTGAGGATGGTGATGAGCTTGCGCATGACGGCGATGACGGCGACGATTTTGGGCTTG
>JAHJQZ010000062.1 GCA_018818925.1 Alphaproteobacteria bacterium | reverse complement strand
CAGGTGGCCTTCCTGCGTTCAATGCAAGGCCTTGAAAACGTTGAGGTCGTTCGACCTGGCTACGCCATAGAATACGATTTTGTCGATCCGCGCGCCCTCAATCACACGCTGGAGACCAAGGCGCGCAGGGGCTTGTTCCTTGCCGGGCAGATCAACGGCACGACTGGCTATGAGGAAGCGGCGGCGCAAGGACTTCTCGCCGGCGCCAATGCGGCGCGCCTGGCGTTCGGGTTGGATGGTCTGCGACTGTCGCGCACCGAGTCCTATGTCGGCGTCATGATCGACGATCTCGTGACGCGCGGCGTCTCGGAGCCGTATCGGATGTTCACTTCTCGGGCGGAGTTCCGCCTGCATCTGCGGTCGGACAACGCCGCCGAGCGGTTGACGTCGGTTGGTGTGGAGGTCGGACTGGTCGGCAGCGAACGGGCAAAGCTGTTCGAGGCGAAACGGAAGGCTGTGTCGGAAACACGGGCCAAGCTCGAAAGCCTTGTCGTCACGCCGCGCGAGGCTGAACGTGGCGGGCTGAAGCTCAATCAGGACGGCGTAAGGCGTAGTGCCTATGCCCTGCTTTCCTATCCCGAGATCGATGCCGGCCTGTTGACGCGCATCTGGCCGGAGCTCGCATCAGTGCCGGCGCAAATCTTTGAAATGCTTGAGATCGATGCAAAATACGCCGTCTATCTTGATCGGCAGGCCGAGGACGTGGCGGCGCTCAGGCGTGACGAGGCGCGCGCCATTCCCGACTGGATCGACTATGAGGCATTGCCCGGACTTTCCGTCGAGGTTCGCCAGAAGCTCGTCGCCGGGCGACCGGAAACCATCGCCGATGCCCAGGCCATCGACGGGATCACGCCGGCGGCGGTGCTGCTTCTGCTCTCGGTCATCCGTCGCGGCCGGATGGAAAAATCGGCATGATTGCCAACGCTTCGGAAGCCGTTGCTCCCTGGGTGACAGAACTGTCGAGGAACGCCGAATCCGTCGCCGCGGATCTGGAAAAGCTGCAAGGACTTGTGCGGAAGTGGCAATCAGTGCAGAACCTGGTTTCACGTGAAACGCTGCCACATTTTTGGCAGAGGCATGTCGTGGACAGCTTGCAGGTATTGCCGCTCCTGCCAAAAGCAACCGGCTTGATCTTCGATCTCGGCTCGGGTGGCGGCTTTCCCGGCCTGCCGCTCGCCATTGCCCGGCGGGGGTCGGGTTTGCGTTTCATGCTGTGCGAATCCAATAGCCGCAAGGCGGCGTTTCTCAGAACGGCGATCAGGGAGCTGGCTCTCGATGCGTCCGTGCTGGACATACGCATCGAAACGATTGATTCACGTGAAACCGGACGCGCCGACAGGGTGCTGGCGCGCGCGCTGGCTCCGCTTAACAGATTGATGGAATTATCCTTTCCGCTTCTCGTGCCGGAAGGACACATGGTTGTCCACAAGGGGCGGGAAAACCGGCGGGAAATCGACGAGGCTGGTTCGAACTGGCGGTTCGATGTGGTAATAAGCGATAGCGTGACGGACGAACACGGCGTGTTGCTGGACATCTCTCATCTCCGCCCGCGATCCTAGAGGCCATGAACATCCCGGGAGGCACAAGTTGAGCGCGCGCGTACTCGCCCTCGCCAACCAGAAGGGCGGCGTCGGAAAGACCACCACAGCCATCAATCTCGCCACGGCGCTGGCTGCCGTCGGCGAACGCGTGCTGATCTTCGACATCGATCCGCAGGGCAATGCCTCGACGGGCCTCGGCGTTTCGCGCCAGGACCGCGAAATCTCGGCCTATGACGTGCTGAGCGGCGACAGAAGCATTGCGGAGGTGGCGGTCAAGACCGGCGTGCCGCAGGTCGCCATCGTGCCCTCGACCCTCGACCTACTCGGTTTCGAAGCATCGGTAGCCGGTGCCGGCGATCGCGCCTTCCGGTTGCGCCATGCCATCGACAAGGCACACACGCTTTTGATCGAGGGCGGCGTGCCGAGCTATGTGCTGATCGATTGCCCGCCCTCGCTCAACCTTTTAACCATCAACGCGCTGACGGCGGCCGATGCGGTGCTGGTGCCGATGCAGTGCGAGTTCTTCGCGCTCGAAGGTCTCAGTCAGCTGCTTGCGACCATCGAACACATCCGCACCACGCTCAATCCGCGCCTGCATATCCAGGGCGTGGTCATGACCATGTATGACAGTCGCAACAACCTTTCCGAACAAGTGCTTCAAGATGTCCGGCATGAGATGGGCGATCTCGTCTACGAAACCGTCATCCCGCGCAATGTCCGGCTTTCCGAGGCGCCGTCCTATGGCAAGCCGGCGCTTCTGTACGACTTGAAATGCGCCGGCAGCCAGGCCTATCTGCGGCTGGCGACCGAGGTCATCCGCCGGGAACGGCAATTGGCAGCATAGGAAGGCGGCGATGAACGACAAATCGGCACGATTGGGACGCGGTCTGGCGGCATTGATCGGCGACCTGGCGCCAGTCGAGGCACCTGCGGCACCGGAAGCGGGCGGCATCAGGCGCATTGCCGTCGATGCCATCGTCCCGAACCGGTCCAATCCGCGGCGGGATTTCGATACCGATCTGCTCGACGAGCTGGCGGCTTCGATCAAGGAGAAGGGCGTCATGCAGCCGCTGCTGGTCCGTTCGGCGGCGGACAAACCGGGCGGTTTCGAGCTGATCGCCGGCGAGCGGCGCTGGCGGGCGGCGCAGCGCGCCGGCCTGCACGAAGTGCCGGTGATCGTCCGCGAGGTCGACGATCGCGAGGCGCTGGAACTGGCGATCATCGAGAACGTCCAGCGCGCCGATCTCAATCCGCTCGAAGAGGCGCTCGGCTACGACCAGCTTCTCCAGCATTTCGACTACACCCAGAACGATCTCGGCCATGTCATCGGCAAATCGCGTTCGCATGTCGCCAACACCCTGCGTCTATTGAAGCTTCCCGACGACGTTCGCGCCATGCTGTCGCGCGGCGAACTGACGGCGGGCCACGCCCGAACCCTGATCACCGCCGAGGACCCGTCGGGACTGGCCAGGCGCATCGTCGCCGAGGGACTGTCGGTGCGTCAGGCGGAGACACTGATGCAGGCTCGTTCCGGCAAAGCCGATGCCCCGCGCCGCGCCATGGCCGAAAAGGACGCCGACACGATCGGGCTCGAAAAGCGGCTAGCCGACGCGCTCGGCCTCGGCGTCGTCATCACCCATGGCGATCGCGGAGGGCGAATCGAAATCCGCTACTCGACGCTCGAGCAGCTCGACGATCTGTGCCGGCGGTTCGGTGTATCCGGCTGAAATTTAAGGCATTTGGATCCCAGGGGAGAAATGCCGGCCTTGCCGGCGCCGGCAAAAGCTGCTCGCGTTCAAGTTGAACCGCTTCGCCGCTCCATATCTTTATGGCCGCATCGCTTGATGCGCAAAACCGGTTCCCGCTTTTGCGCACGATGCCCTAACGCTGCGCGCCGGCGATGCACACGGCGAGCAGGGCGCGGCCAGTAGCGGCGGTACGCACGGCGGCGGAACGGCGCGTGTCGTGTATGGCGGCGTAGAGGCGGGCGCAGGCCTCGGCCAGGGCCGTGTCGGACCAGACGCGCAATTGCCGTTCGAGCGATGCCGCACGGGAAAAATGCACGCGCGGTCGCGCCGACTCGACGGCGCGCTTCGGAGTTTCGCCGCCATCGACAAGACGACGCAGCCGACGAACTTGCATGAAATGGGCTAGCGCCACCGCCAGAATGCGCTGCGAATCAACACCCGTCGCGAGCGCGGCGCTCATGGCGCCGTCGAGTGCCGCCGCGTCGCCATTGCCGGCGGCATCGACGATGGAATCCACGGCGCGGGCGGAATTGTCACCGATCAGCGACTCGACGTCGGCGGCATCGATTCTGCCGTCGGGTCCGGCGAACAGGCAGAGCTTCTCGAGTTCGCGACGGGTGATTTCACGGTCATTGCCGAGCAGCGAGCGCAGAAGCATCGCGGCATCGGCGGAAACCACGATACCGGCCGCGCGGAAGGTGGTGTCGATCAGGCCGGCAATGGCGCGCTCGTTGTCGGCGTAGCATGGCAGCGCCCGCGCGTTGCGGTGCGCCTCGGCCAGCTTGCGCAAGGCGTCGTCGCGGGTAAGGTTGGCGGCTTCGAGAATGAGCACGGCGTCCGGCATGTCGTCGAGCAGCGGCGCCAGCACCGGAACCAGCGACTTGGCGGCGTTTCGCACCCTGACGGTCCGCTTTCCGCCGAACAGGGATGGCGTGCGAGCCTCGTCGGCGATCCGGCCCGGCTCGGCCGCGAGATCGGCAGCGTTCAGCGATATGTGCGCCATCGCATCGGGCGGCGATCCGGCGTAGTGGGCGATCAGTCGTTCGGCGATCTCGTGCACAAGACCCGAATCGCTGCCATAGACCAGAAAAAGACCGCCTTTCAGGTCGGGCGAAAGCGCATAGCGCTCGACCTCGTGCGCCTTGAGGGCGGTCATGGGCGCACTTTCGGCAGAAGCGCTAGCCAGTTTGTCGGCTCGGACTTACTACCCTTTTCCAAAAGGGTCGCTCCTGGCATGGCCATGCCTAGAATTCGCCGTTGCGGCTTGCCGCGACAAGGATCAGGCGGAAGGTATCGGCAAGCGCCCGCGCCGCCTTTTCGCCGGCAGTCTCGGAGGCGGCCCGGTCGGCTGCGACCTGGCCTGATTGCTCGAAACCGGTGCTGGTGAAGCGGGTGATCGACAGCGCCTGTTGCCCGTCGGCGCCGCGCGTCACGATCAGGCTGGCACTGACCACGGCTTCATGGGCGCTGAGCACCGACCCC
This sequence comes from Alphaproteobacteria bacterium, assembly GCA_018818925.1. Taxonomy (GTDB): domain Bacteria; phylum Pseudomonadota; class Alphaproteobacteria; order Rhizobiales; family Devosiaceae; genus JAHJQZ01. The sequence goes on along the minus strand of JAHJQZ010000062.1, from coordinate 15,859 downwards.
GCCGAAGTGCGGCCAATACGGCGGTCCGACTGGCTGGCGTTTATCTTCACGCGCGGCGCGTCGGCGCTTTTGTTCGTGCCGAGGCGAAAGGCCAGCTCCTGATAGATGATCTGCTCAAGCCGGTTTGTCGGCTCGGCATAGGCAAAGCCGGCGCCGAAGCCGACGGCGTCGGTGCCGCCGTAAAGCGGGGCGAAGCTGCAGCCGACCAGCAGCGGCAGAACCAGGATCGCGGCGAGGACGCGGCGACGCATCTGATTGTCAGGCGACGACATTGACGATCCGCTTGGGCACGACGATCACCTTTTTTGGCTTGTTGCCGCCGAGAATGCGTACAACCGCATCCAGTGACAAGGCCTTATCGATGATCTCGGCTTCCAAAGCGCCGGCAGAAACGGTGATTTCCCCCCGCTTCTTGCCATTGACCTGAACCGGCAGGGTGATTGTGTCCTCCAACAGATAGGCCGAATCGGGTTTCGGCCACGCGGCGTCGCAGACCAGACCGGACTGGCCAAGTGCCATCCAGCAGGTTTCCGCCAGGTGCGGCATCATCGGGGCGAACAGCTGCACGAGATTAGTCACCGCCAGCCGAAGCGCGGCGACTTCGTCGTTCGTCGGAGTGTCGGCGAGGTCGGCGAGGAATTTGGCGATGGCGTTGGTCAGCTCGTAGATCATCGCCACGGCACGGTTGAACCTCAAGCCGGCAATCTCGGCTTCGACATTGGCCGTCGTTTTGTGAACGAACCGAGTCAGAGCCTCGGCGGAAGCGGATTCGGTCAGATGCTCGCTGCCGGCGTCTAGCCGGGCCCTGGCTTCGCCAATCAGCCGCCAGACGCGCTGGACGAAGCGGGCGGCGCCCTCGATGCCTGCTTCGGACCACTCGACATCACGCTCGGGCGGCGAATCCGACAGCATGAACCAGCGGGCGGTGTCCGAACCGTAGGATCTGACGATCTCGTCGGGATCGACGACGTTCTTTTTCGATTTCGACATCTTCTCGATGGCGCCGATCGACACCGGCGCGCCGGTCCTGACATTTCGGGCCGTGCGGGTGGCACCGGCATTGTCGATGACGACTTCCGAGGGCAAAAGCCATTCGCCGGTTTCGGACTTGTAGGTCTCGTGGGTGACCATGCCTTGCGTGAACATGCCCTTGAACGGCTCGGAAAGGTCGAGATGTCCGGTCTGCGACATGGCGCGGGCAAAAAAGCGCGAGTAAAGGAGATGCAGGATCGCGTGCTCGATGCCGCCGATATACTGGTCGACTGGCAGCCAGTGATTGGCGATCTCGGGCACGGTCGGGGTCGTGGCGCGCGGGGCGGTGAAACGGACGAAATACCAGGACGAATCGACGAAAGTGTCCATCGTGTCGGTTTCCCGCCGTGCTGCCTGTCCACATTGCGGGCAGTCGACATGTTTCCAGGTCGGATGATGGTCGAGCGGATTGCCCGGCTTGTCGAAACGGACATCCTCGGGCAACCTGACCGGAAGGTCGGCAAGCGGCACCGGCACGGTGCCGCAATGGTCGCAGTGTATGACCGGGATCGGGCAGCCCCAGTAGCGTTGGCGAGAAATGCCCCAGTCCCTGAGCCGGTAATTGATCTCGCGCCTGCCCTGCGGCTTGCCGTTGATCGTCCGGGCCTCAAGCCTTGCGGCGATGGCGTTCTTGGCGTCTTCGACGCTCATGCCGTCGAGCGGGCCGGAATTGAACAGCGTGCCGGGACCGGTATAAGCCTCGTCGCTTTCGGCGAATTCGACCATGAAGGCGCCGGCATTCCGGTCCTCGGGCAAAACGACCGGAATGATCGGCAAGCCGTAGCGCCGCGCGAAATCGAAATCGCGCTGGTCATGGGCCGGGCAACCGAAAATGGCGCCGGTGCCATAATCCATCAACACGAAATTGGCGACATAGACCGGTAGAACTTGGCCCTCGAGCACCGGATGTTTCACGTGAATCCCGGTGAAGCAGCCTTTCTTGTCGGCCTTCTCGATCGCTTCGGTCGCCGTGCCAAGGCGGTGGCACTCGGCGACGAACTCGTTCAGGACCGGGTCATCGGCGGCAAGGGCCGAGGTCAGGGGATGGTCGGGCGAGAGCGCCATGAACGAAGCGCCGTAGAGCGTGTCCGGACGCGTCGTAAAGATTTCGAGCGCCGTCTCGGAGGATTTCTCGTTGGGCACGATCTCGAACAAAACGCGCAATCCCTCGGAGCGGCCGATCCAGTTGCGCTGCATCAGCCGCACCTTGTCGGGCCAGCCGTCGAGATGATCGATGGCGGCCAACAGATCTTCGGCGAGGTCCGAAATCTTGAAGAACCATTGTACCAGCTCACGCTGCTCGACCGGAGTGCCGGAGCGCCAGCCGCGACCGTCAATGACCTGCTCGTTGGCCAGAACCGTCTGGTCGACCGGATCCCAATTGACCTTGGACTTGCGGCGCGACACCAGGCCTTTTTCCAACATGTCGAGGAAGAGGTGCTGCTGCTGGGTGTAGTATTCGACATCGCAGGTGGCGAATTCGCGGGACCAGTCGAGGCTGAGGCCCATCGACTTGAGCTGGGTGCGCATATTGGCAATGTTGTCGTAGGTCCAGGTGGCCGGATGGCCGCCAGACTGGCGCGCGGCATTTTCCGCCGGCAGGCCGAAAGCATCCCAGCCCATGGGGTGCAGGACGTTCTTGCCACGGGCGCGCTCGAACCGCGCCAGAACATCGCCCATGGCGTAGTTGCGCACATGGCCCATATGGATGCGTCCGGAGGGGTAGGGGAACATCTCGAGGACGTAGAAATGCGCGCGCGCATCGTCCTCGCGCGTGACGAAGGCGCCGGTCTGTTCCCAGACCTTTTGCCAATAGGGTTCCATTTCGCGGGGATTGTAGCGTTCTAAAGTATCGGCGATCACGAAAACGGCTCTTGGTTGTTGTTGTGTTGCCGTGGTTTTTTGGCTAGGCGACACTCACCAGAAAAGCACGAACAGGTCAACTGCCGGGCCGGTTCGGCGGCCTTTGGAGGAAGCATCATGAGCGATCCGGCGCCAAATGCCGCAGAGCGGCTGGAGATCATCCGTGCCCATATGCGCCGGGCGGCATTGCGCTTCGATCCCGGCGGGCGGGAAGTTGTCCTGGTCGCCGTGTCCAAGACCTTTGGAGCCGCGGCTATCGAACCGGTCATCGCCGCCGGCCAGCGCATTTTCGGCGAAAACCGCGTACAGGAATCGCTCGACAAATGGCCGGAACTCAAGCAACGCCATGCCGATATCGAGCTGCACCTGATCGGTCCGCTGCAGACCAACAAGGCGCGCGACGCCGTCGCCCTGTTCGATGTCATCGAGACGGTCGACCGCGACAGGATCGCCGCGGCGCTCGCCAGGGAAATGACGGCGCAGCATCGTCGACTGCCGTGCCTTGTCCAGGTCAATATCGGCGCCGAGGAACAGAAGGCCGGCATTTCCGTTGCGGAAGCGCTCGGTTTCATCGGCCGCTGCAAGGGCGTGCATGGGCTCGATATCGTCGGGCTGATGGGCATTCCGCCGGTCGAGGCGGCGCCCGGACCCTATTTTGCGCTTCTAAAGCAACTCGCCGACGCAGCCGGGCTGGCGCAGGTGTCGATGGGAATGAGCGGCGATTTCGAGACGGCCATCGCCATGGGTGCGACGCATGTCCGCGTCGGCTCGGCGATTTTCGGCGCGCGGCCTGCCGGGATGCGCCGTTAACCTATCGTTAGCACTCTGGTTTTCTGTCACAGCCAATTGATTGGCGCGTGTTCGACCGGGCGCTATTGTCGCGCCGTTCATCGAATGCGCCCCAATCCGGCGCGCATGTGCATAACCCTTGCGGAGTAGGGACCCCGGAATGAAAAGAAGGATTTTTCTTGTCGACGACGACGCCGAGCTGAGGCAAACGCTGGTCGACCAGCTGGCCCATTACCGCGAGTTCGAAGTCACCGAGGCCGGCACGGCCTGCGACGCGCTCAACATGGTCAAGGACGCCCATGTCGATCTGGTGATTCTCGATGTCGGACTGCCCGACATGGACGGGCGCGAGGCGGTCAAGATATTGCGGCGCGACGGCTTCAAGGCGCCGATCCTGATGCTGACCGGACACGACACGGACTCCGACGAGATCCTCGGACTCGAATCGGGCGCCAACGACTATGTCACCAAGCCGTTTCGCTTTTCCGTGCTTCTGGCGCGCATCCGCGCCGCCCTGAGACAGCACGATCAGTCCGAAGACGTGGTATTTTCCATCGGCCATTACACCTTCCAGCCGGCAGCCAAGCTTTTGGAAAACAGCGAGGGCGGCAAGGTCCGGCTGACCGACAAGGAAACCTCGATCCTCAAATACCTCTATCGCCAGGGTCCCAAGACCATTTCGCGGGACGTGCTGCTCAAGGAGGTCTGGGGCTACAACAATCGCGTGACCACCCATACGCTCGAAACCCATATTTATCGCCTGAGGCAGAAAATCGAACGCGACCCGGCCAATGCGCGGTTGCTCGTGACCGAGGAAGGCGGCTATCGTCTTGTTCCATAGGGCGTGCCCGCAACAGCAGGGGACCGGCTGTCCGGAGCGGGCGCGCGACCACAAAGAACTGGACCGGGGGTTTTGACTGCGTCAAAACTGGGCCGGTCTGGCAGGTCCGCGTGACCGGCCGAATCAGCGCGTCGGCCTCCCGGCCCGAAACCGGGGGGGCAGTCCGCCGGGGGCAGTGGGCATGGAGCTCGACGATTTCACCTCCGCCTTGGCGCAGGCGGATTTTTTCCGCATCTGCGACGACGAACAGCGGCGTCTGCTCGCCTTTGCCAGCGAGCGGCGCAGCTTTGCCTCGGGCGACGTGATCTACAAGCGCGGCGACAGGGCGGACGGGGCCTTCGTGCTGCTGAGCGGCGAGGTCTCGGCCGGCGACAGTGAGGGCAGCGCCGGTTTCAAGCCGCAAAGGATTTCCGAGCGCGGCGCCGTGCTCGGCGAAATGGCGCTGTTCCTCGACAAGCCGCGACGGACCTCGCTGCGTGCCGCGACCGATGTCGATCTGCTGTTCGTGCCGCGTTCGGCCATTGCCAAGCTGATGCGGCAATTTCCGGGTCTCGCCGAACGGGCGGCGCGGCGCATCGAGGACGAGATGTCCTCCTATCTCGGCGCCATGGAACGGTTTCGCGACGGCCGCTAGAGAATCCTGCGCAAAAGTGGGAACCGGTTCTGCGAAAGAAATGATCCGACCACCAAGAAAGGAGCGGCGAAGCGGCTCAACTTGAACGCGCGCGGCTAGCCGAAGCGCACCATCACCGGCACATGATCGGAAGGCTTGTCGCCGCGGCCTCGAAACGCGCGCAGGATTTCGGCACCGGAGCAGTACGGGGCGACATCGCCCGTCGACCAGACATGGTCGAGACGCCGGCCCTTGTCGGCCGCGTCCCAATCCTTCGAGCGATAGGACCACCAGGAAAAAAGCTTCTGGGTTAGGGGAATGTGCTGGCGCACAAGGTCCGTCCAGGGCCTACGGGCGAGCAGGTCGTCAAGCGCATCGGTCTCGACTGGCGTGTGGCTGACGACCTTGAGCAATTGCCTATGGCTCCAGACGTCGTTTTCATGCGGAGCGATGTTGAAATCGCCGACAATGACCTGCCTGCTGACAAAATCCTCGGTGTCGAACCAGTCTTTCAGTTCGGCGAGAAAAGCGAGTTTGTGCCGGAATTTGGGATTGATCTCCGGGTCCGGCTCGTCGCCGCCGGCGGGGATGTAGAAATTGTGGAGCGTCACCGGGCCCCTGCCGAAATCGACGCGCACCGAGACATGGCGGGAGTCCGGGATGTCGCAGAACGAGCGGCTGGTCGTTTCCGCGATCGGCAGCCGCGAGACGATGGCGACGCCGTGATAGCCCTTCTGCCCGTGCACGGCCTGATGCGCGTAGCCGGCCTCGGCCAGTTCCTTTTGCGGAAACTGGTCGTTCTGGCACTTGATTTCCTGCAGGCACAAGACGTCTGGTCGGTATTCGGCGAGGAAATCGAGGACGAGGTCGATGCGCAGGCGCACCGAATTGATGTTCCAGGTGGCAAGCGTCGCCGGCATCGATTCGCTCCGAAAAAGGAACGACCTATATGCCGGGCCGAAGCAACGCGGTCCAGAGCGATGGTCGCCCGTCGCAACTATTCCGAGAAGAAGTGCGGAATGGTGAACAGCGTTTCGGGCAGCTCGAGTCCGACTTCCACGTCATAGACCGAAAAGGTCAGCTCGGCGCCGCTCGGCTCGGTGAGCGTCCATTGCACCAGGTCCTTGGTCAGCTTGTCGAAGATCAGCGCTACCTCGACGCTGCCGACCGGCGTGTCGTCGATCAGGGTGACCGATATGTGGGTCTCGGAGGAAACGACATCGAAAATGTTGGCGGAAAACAGGTTGATGTCATCGGTAAGAAACTCGCGCAGGGGCACGCTGTCCTGCGGATAGGTCTGCACAGTCCGCTCGCCGCGATCGATCAGGAAAAAGCCCTCGCCCACCGAAACGATCTGCTGGCGCGACGGCGGGGCGTAGCGGAAGGCGATCTTGTCGGGTCGCTTCAGAAAGAACAGGCCCTTGGTGCGGTTGCCCATGGTGTCGATCTGCTCGAAGCGTCCGGCCATGGTCTTGATTTCGGAATGGTGGGCGTTGATCTCCTGGATCAACACCGCCTCTTCCTCGGTCAGCATGCGGTCGAGCGCCGATGCCGGAGTGATGAGCATGCCGAGGGCGATCAGACCGAGCACGGCGCGGCGAATCATTGCAGGCTTTCCTTCGGTTTTCCGGACGCGATCATATCAGTCAGGAAATTGCGGCGAGAGCGAGATCAAGCCGGCGCGTGTTTCACGTGAATCGTCACAGGTGCGGCCCTGGAATCAATAGCCGTCCGCGTTATCGCCGACCAGGATTTCGCGCTTGCCGGCATGGTTGGCGGGCGAGATGACGCCTTCCTTTTCCATGCGCTCGATCAGGGTGGCTGCGCGGTTGTAGCCGACCGACAGGCGGCGCTGGATATAGGAGGTCGAGGCCTTCTTGTCGCTGAGCACGATGTTGACCGCCTTGTCGTAGAGTTCGTCGCCCGAACCGCCGAAGCCGTCGCCGAATAGGCCCGCCTCATCCTCGTCGTCCTCGGAGGTGACCGAATCGAGATAGTCGGGTGACCCCTGCGACTTCAGATGGGCCACTACGTCCTCGACCTCGCGGTCGGAGACGAAAGGTCCGTGCAGGCGCCGGATGCGACCGCCGCCGGCCATGTAGAGCATGTCGCCCATGCCGAGGAGCTGTTCGGCGCCCTGCTCGCCCAAAATGGTGCGGCTGTCGATCTTGGAGGTGACCTGGAAGGAAATGCGGGTGGGGAAATTGGCCTTGATCGTGCCGGTGATGACATCGACCGACGGGCGCTGGGTCGCCGTGATCAGGTGGATGCCAGCGGCGCGGGCCATCTGGGCGAGGCGCTGGATGGCGCCTTCGATATCCTTGCCGGCAACCATCATCAAGTCGGCCATCTCGTCGACAATGACGACGATGAAGGGCAGGGGTTCGAGATCGAATTCCTCGTGCTCGTAGAGCGCTTCGCCGGTCTGCTTGTCGAAGCCGGTCTGCACGGTGCGGGTGATGGTTTTGCCCTTCTTGCGGGCTTCGGCGACGCGGGCATTGAAGCCGTCAATGTTCCTGACGCCGATCTTGGACATCTTCTTGTAGCGGTCCTCCATCTCGCGGACGGCCCATTTGAGGGCGATGACCGCCTTGCCCGGGTCGGTGACGACGGGCGAGAGGAGATGAGGAATGCCATCATAGACCGACAATTCGAGCATTTTCGGATCGATCATGATCAGACGGCACTGTTCGGGCGTCAGCTTGTAGAGAATCGACAGAACCATGGTGTTGATTGCCACGGACTTGCCCGAACCGGTGGTCCCGGCGACGAGCAGGTGCGGCATGCGGGCGAGGTCGGCGACCACCGGTTCGCCGCCGATGGTCTTGCCGAGGCAGATGTTGAGCTTGCCTTTGGACTTCTCGAAGTCGGCCGAGGACAGCATTTCCTTGAGGTAGACGGTTTCGCGCGTCTGGTTTGGCAGTTCGATGCCGATAACGTTGCGGCCGGGTACAACGGCGACGCGGGCCGAGATGGCGCTCATCGAGCGCGCGATATCGTCGGCCAGCGAAATGACGCGGCTCGACTTGATGCCGGGCGCCGGCTCGAGTTCGTAAAGCGTCACCACCGGGCCGGGGCGGACGTGAATGATGTCGCCCTTGACGCCAAAATCCTCGAGCACGCCCTCGAGTTGGCGAGCCTGGGCTTCGAGCCGCTCGGGCTGGTGCTCGTCGGAGAGCCCGCCATGTTGCGGTTCGGCGAGAAGACTGAGCTCGGGCAGTTCGAACCCGTCGGTCTCGAGCAGGGAACCCTGCGCTTCCATGGCGGCGCGGCGGCCGGGTTGCGGCCGGGCGGCAGCGGCGATATGCGGCGCCGAACCGCGCTCGCCATCCGGATGCCGATTCTGACCGGCCCCGACGGCATTATGCCCGGCAAGCGATGAATCCGGCTCGACATCCATGTAGTCGAGATCGGAATCGTCTTCAAACGGCTCGGATGCGGCTTCGTAGCCGGCATCAAAACGGGGCTCGATACGATCATCGGCAACGGCAAATCGGTCACCATGCGCCATTTCGGCGTCGTGCGCCGCGCCGCGCCGGTCGCCGGCATGGGGCGCCGGACTTGCGTGACGCTTCTCGCGGGCGAGGGCGCGACGCCAGGCGGTGCGCATGGTGAAAGCGGCATGGACGATGCCGCCGATGATGACATCGAAAGGTCCATTGCGGTCGGCAACGTCCGGATCCTCGGGCGCGACGGCGACCTTGGCGCCGGCAATACCGGTCGAGAACCACAGGGCAAAAAGAGCCGGTGGCAACAGGATGAGGCCGTAAAGGATAGCGGCGGCGCCGGTCGGCGTCTCGCCGGCGATCAAGGCTGCAAGGGAGGAAAAGCCGAAACCGGCGAGACCGCCGAGCCCGGTCGGCAGGGGCCAGGCCGCCGGCGCGGCAAAACAAGACAACAGACCTGAGGCGAGCAGCAGCGAAACCGGCCAGAGCGCGACGCGCGGGCCGAGCCGCGCGGGCTTGAGGCGCTGAACCAGAAACAGTGACCAGATGGCGGGCGGCAGCACCGAAACGAAGGCGGCAATTCCGAAGAACTGAAAGGCGAAATCGGCAAAGGCGGCACCGGCGAAGCCAAAAAGGTTCGCCGGTGGCTTTTCGGTGGCCAGGCTGAAGCTCGGATCATTCGCCGACCAGGTGGCGAGCGCGCCCAGGGCGACAAGCGAGACAAACGCCAGAAGAATGCCGGCAAGTCGCGGCGGCAGGCCGAATGCCGGCACGGTGGGCGCGGTCAAACGCTCAGGGGAGACGGAGGAGGAGGACACCATCGACTTCGGCCGAACACGGTTACGCAACATGCGAACCAATGCTAGCCCGACGTAGTTAATTGCGTGCTAATCGCTTCAGGAAAGCGAAGCGGCGGCAAAACAAATCCCGGCGGACGGGCCGCCGGGATGGCATTCGATACGGGCGAGGCTTGAAGGCCCCGGTTGCTAGAGCACGTTCCTCGAAAAGGGGACACCACTTTTCCGGTTTGAACATGCGACCACTCAGTGGCTTAGGCCATGTGTTTTGACTTTATTAAAACGTAACATGACCTAGTCGCCAACGCGCTCGCCGTGCAAGGACAGATCGAGCCCCTGTTCCTCTTCGGCTTCGGACGGCCTGAGGCCGATCAGGGCCTTGATGACCATCAGGATGACGAAGGAGGCGACGGCGGTCCAGACGATCGTGACGATGACGCCATAGGCCTGGGTGACGATCGAGGCGCCTTCACCTAGCGGATTGATCGCCGCGTCGGCAAGAACGCCGGTCAAAAGCGCGCCGATAAGCCCGCCAATGCCATGCACGCCGAAGGCGTCGAGGCTGTCGTCATAGCCGAGCATCCGCTTGAGATGGGCGGCGCCGTAGTAGCACACCACGCCGGCGACGATGCCGATGATCAGGGCGCCCGCCGGGTTGACGAAGCCGGAAGCCGGGGTCACCGCGACCAGACCGGCGACGGCGCCGGTGATGATGCCCAGAACGCTCGGGCGCTTGGTGACGATCCACTCGGCGAACATCCAGGCGAGGGCCGCGGCGGCGGCGGCAACCTGGGTGTTCATCATGGCCGCTCCGGCCAGGCCGTCGGCGGCCAGTTCCGAACCGGCGTTGAAGCCGAACCAGCCGACCCAGAGCAGGCCGGCACCGGTGACGGACCAGGTCAGGTTGTGCGGGGCCATGTTGACGGCGCCGAAGCCCTTGCGCGGCCCGAGAACCAAGGCGGCCACGAGACCGGCAACGCCGGCATTGATGTGAACGACCGTGCCGCCGGCAAAGTCAAGAACCGGCATGCCACCAGTCATCACGCCCTGAGCGAGGAAGCCGCCGCCCCAGACCCAATGGGCGATCGGCGCATAAACGATGATCGACCACAGGCCCATGAACCACAGCATGGCGGAAAACTTCATGCGTTCGGCAAAAGCGCCAGCGATGAGGGCCGGAGTGATGATCGCAAAGGTCATCTGGAACATCGAGAACACATAGGTCGGGATGGAGCCCTGGACCGAATCAGCGCCGATGCCGGCATGCATGACGGCGGAAAAGCCGCCCATGAACGCGTTGAAGCCGCCGCCGTCCGAAAAGGCGATGGAATAGCCGACAACGAACCAGATGATGGTCATCAGGCAGGTGATGGCGAAGCTCTGCATGATGGTGGCGAGCACGTTCTTCTTGCGGACCATGCCGCCGTAGAACAGGGCAAGACCCGGAATGGTCATCAGCAGTACGAGCGCCGTGGCGGTCAGCATCCAGGCGGTGTTGCCGGTGTCGATCGAGGGGACGACCTCCTCCGCGACCTCGATAACCTCTCCGACGGCGGCGGCGGCTTCCTGGGCGAAGGCCGCCGTGGCGTGAAGCACGGCCAGAAGAAACGCGGCGCCAAATACGCCGGTTTTGCGAATAGTCATTTCAGTTCTCCAGATGTGCGATCAGAGCGCGGTCGTTCCGGATTCGCCGGTGCGAATGCGGACTGCCTGCTCCAGATCGAGTACGAAAATCTTGCCGTCGCCGATCTTGCCGGTACCGGCGGCTTCGCGGATGGCATTGATCGTAGCGTCGAGCTGACCATCGTCCAGGGCGATCTCGAGTTTGATCTTGGGCAGGAAGTGAACCTCGTATTCGGCGCCGCGATAGATTTCCGAGTGGCCCTTCTGGCGGCCATAGCCCTTGACCTCGGTGGCGGTCATGCCGAGCACGTTCAGTGCATTGAGCGCCTCGCGGACGTGCTCCAGCCGCGACGGCTTGATGACGGCAATTACAAACTTCATGGAGTTGCTCCTTTTTCCTCACAGGGCAGCCGCATGGCGGCAGGCCAAGTCCCTCAACTCAGGTGAACCATCTGCGGCATCGACTATTGCGCAAGGCACCGGCAGGCCACAAGGCCGCCGCCCCGGCACCGGTCGTGTTTCGGAGGAAAAGTGGCACTGTCCCTGTCATTTTTCCTGTCGCAACAGACCGCTTGGAAAGGAACCGCCCCAGGAGGGGGCGGCCGTCGGCCGAAGAAATGTTCATGTCGAGCGGAGGATGCGGTCCGCTGTCTCCAGGATGTGTCGTCTGACAGGTCCAATCGGGAGGAGGCAGAGACCACGGACCGCATGCTGCGCACGACCGGCTCTTGATACGGGGCGGCGGCCCGGGTGTCCCGGGCCGCCGGAAGACAAGTGGGGCTAGAACTCGGGATAGGCTTCGACGCCGACTTCCGTCTTGTCGAGGCCGAGGGCTTCCTCCTCTTCCGAGGCCCGGAGACCGATCGTGTATTTCATCGCCAGCCAGACGATGCTGGCAACGACGAGGACGAAGGCACCGATCGAGACGATGCCGATGAGCTGGGTGACGTAGCTGGTGCCGGAATTGGTCAGCGGGACGATGAGAGTGCCCCAGATACCGCTGAGCAGGTGGACAGGAATGGCACCGACGACATCGTCGATCTTGAGCCTGTCGAGCATCGGAACGGCGAAGACCACGATGACGCCGCCGATGGCACCGATGAAGATCGCCGCGAGCGGGGTCGGGGTTAGCGGCTCGGCCGTGATGGACACGAGACCCGCAAGGGCGCCGTTGAGCACCATGGTGACGTCGACCTTCTTGTAGAGCAGTTGGGTCAGGATCATGACCGCGACCACGCCTGCGGCAGCGGCGAGATTGGTGTTGACGAAAATGCGGGAGATGGCCGAGGCGTTCTCGAAACCGTTGAGCGCCAGCTGGGAACCGCCGTTGAAGCCGAACCAGCCGAGCCAGAGGATGAAGGTACCGAGGGTTGCCAGCGGGATCGAGGAGCCCGGCATCGGGGTGACCGAGCCATTCTCGCCATACTTGCCCTTGCGCGCGCCAAGGATGAGAGCGCCGGAGAGCGCGGCCCAGCCGCCGACGGAGTGCACGAGGGTCGAACCGGCAAAGTCGGAGAAGCCCATCTGGTCGAGCCAGCCGGTACCCCATTCCCAGGAGCCGGTGATCGGGTAGATGAAGCCAGTCAGAACGACCGTGAAGATCATGAACGGCCAGAACTTGATGCGTTCGGCAACGGTGCCGGAAACGACCGAAGCGGCAGTGGCGCAGAACACCATCTGGAAGAACCAGTCGGAGCCGGCGGCATAGTCGCCGCTCGTCTCGGCAGCCGGGTCGGGAATGTCGACCGGAATCGGTACGCCGAAGAAGCCGCCATTGTCGGCAACGTTCATGTACATGAGGTTGTAGCCGATGAGCCAGAACAGCAGACCTGCGACCGCATAGAGCGTGATGTTCTTCATCGATTGCATGGCCACGTTCTTGCGGCGCACGAGGCCGGCTTCGAGCATGGCGAAACCGGCGGCCATCCACATGACGAGAAAGCCGGTGACGAGGAACGAGAAGGTGTTGAAGGTGAAGGCGACGGCGGCGGCATCGGCATAAGGAGCCGCCTCAGCCACCGGTGCGGCGTCCTGGCCGAGGGCCGGCAGGGTCAGGGCAAGCGTGGCGATCAGCGCCGTGCCTGCAATCTTGGAAAACTTGAATTCTTTCATTGTTGGTCTCCAGTACGTGTCAGGCGGTTCAGAGCGCCGCCGAGCCGGTTTCGCCGGTGCGGATGCGAGTGGCCTGCTCGAGATCGAGCACGAATATCTTGCCGTCGCCGATTTTTCCGGTCGATGCTGCTTCGCGGACCGCGGCGATCACCGCATCGGTCTGAGCATCGTCGATGGCGATTTCGAGCTTGAGCTTGGGCAGGAAATGAACCTCATATTCAGCCCCACGATAGATTTCCGAATGGCCCTTCTGACGCCCAAAGCCCTTGACTTCGGTCACGGTCATGCCGTGGACGTCCAGAGCGTTCAAAGCTTCGCGGACGTGCTCCAGCCGTGATGGCTTGATGATGGCAGTCACGAATTTCATGACACTAGTTCCTCTTTGCTTTCGGTCGGGCTTTGGCGTAGCCCGGCCCAACAGGTTCGCTCTCAAGCTGTGTGCCAAGTTTTCGGCGAAAATTACCCCAATATTTTCCGCCACTTACGATGGGAGCCTCATTTTCGCCAAACATTCGGCTACCAGCCTGCACAAACATTGTGCACCATGTTTGATATGTGCTCACCGAGTAGGCAGGCCGGTTACCTCTTGTCAACCTTCCGGATGGTGCCAGCGGGCGTCGGCCGCAGGTCATGACGGGCGGGAGCCTTCAAAGGGCCGCCCGGCGCTGCTAGAGCGCCTCGCTGCCTGTTTCCCCGGTGCGGATTCGGATCACCTCGAGAAGATCGAGAACGAAGATTTTACCGTCGCCGATGCGTCCGGTCTCGGCGCCCTCGCGCACTGCCGCGGCGACGGCATCGGCCTGCGCGTCGTCAATGGCGATTTCGAGCTTGAGCTTGGGGAGAAAATGTACGGCGTATTCGGTGCCGCGATAGATTTCGGAATGGCCCTTCTGTCGGCCATAGCCCTTGACTTCCGTTACGGTGATGCCGTGGATGTCGAGTGCCTGCAATGCTTGGCGCACGTCCTCAAGGCGCGACGGCTTGATGATGGCAACCACGTATTTCATGAAGTGTCCTTTCCTGCCTCGTCGGGCGATGCAGGAAAAGACTCAAACAACGTGCCAATAATCGGCTACGCAGTCTAGAGCACTGCATTTGCTAGAGAATATTTGCCACCGGGTGGCAGATCCCGCCGCCGGTCCGGTGTCGAGCGGCCTTTCGTGCACACGACATGACCACAAAAGGGCAACAAAGCGGGCGATTGGGGCGCTTGCGCCGCGGCGGCGTCCGGGGCAAAAGCGAAGTCCCCTACCGAGCAAACGGACCGAAGGGCGAGCATGGGCGAAATCAGCAGATACGATATCGCGATCGTCGGTGGAGGGCCGGTCGGACTGACCCTTGCGGCGAGCCTCTTGCGCTTCCAGCCCGATCTCAGCGTCGCAATTATCGACCGGCGGCCGTTCGCGGTTCCATCGGATGCGCGGGCGTCGGCCCTGGCGGCGGGCGTCAGGCGGGTTCTCGAGGCAATCGGTCTGTGGTGCTTGGTTGCCGACGAAGCGACGCCTATCGAGCATATGCGCATAACCGATTCCGGGCATGGCGACAGGGCGCGGCCGCTTTTCCTCAGCTTCGATGGTGATGTGGCGCCGGGCCTGCCCTATGCGCATATGGTGCCCAACACCGCGCTGATGCAGGCGCTGCTCGGGCGGCTGACCGGGCGGGTGGACCTGCTGGGGCCGGTGACGGTCGCCGGCTTTTCGGCGGACGCGCATAGCGCCCGGGTGGTGCTCGCCGACGGCGAGACGATAGAGGCCCCGCTCGTGGTGGCAGCCGATGGGGCGCAATCCGAGCTGCGCCAGATGGCGGGCATCGGCACAATCGGCCATGCCTACGGGCAGTCGGGTCTGGTTACAACCATCGCCCACGCAATCGATCACCATCGGACGGCATGGGAGCATTTCCGGCCGGCCGGTCCTTTCGCCAGCCTGCCGCTTGCGGAGCGCCGGTCGTCGCTGGTTTTCACCGAAACCTCCGCCGAGGCCGAGCGACTGAAAACGCTGGCGCCCGACGAACTGGCTGGCGTCATCGAGGCGGCGATGGGATCCGCGCTCGGCGCGGTCGAAATCATCGGCCAGGTGCAGGTCTTTCCGTTGCGGCTGCAGATCGCGCGCGATTTCCACGCCGATCGCCTGGCGCTGATCGGCGACGCCGCGCATGTGGTCCATCCCATTGCCGGCCAGGGACTCAATCTCGGGCTCAAGGACGTGGCGGCGCTGACCGAGCTCGTCATAAGCGCTATGCGGCTCGGCCGGGACCACGGCTCGGCCGATGTGCTTTCGCACTACGCGCGCTGGCGACGGTTCGACACGGCGCTCATGGCTCTTATGACCGACGCGCTCAACCGGCTGTTTTCCAACGACGTCGCGCCGATACGGGCGGCCCGCGATCTCGGCGTCGGCATTGTCGACCGGTTGCCAACGGTCAAGTCGGCGCTGATGCGCCACGCCGCGGCCATAGGCGGCGGCGAACCGAAGCTGATGCGCGGGCTGATGCTTTGAAGCCTAGAGCCGTATCCGCTCTGATTGAACCAGAGTGGATGCTCGAGGTTATTTAGTTGTCGCGTTTTCGAACCGGAAAAGCGATATCCACTTTGCCTGAAAACGCTCTAGGCTGTAGTGACAATTTAGTCATTTCAGCCAGAGCATGATTGCGGCGAGCTTGATGAAGCCGAGGAAGTGGGCGGCGAGCTTGTCGTATCGGGTTGCGATGCGTCGCCATTGCTTGAGTTTGGCGAAGAAGCCCT